>JBBQSI010000504.1:0-2746 GCA_038213975.1 Chitinophagales bacterium | reverse complement strand
TCATATGTCGGCGTAGTGGCGCCGAGGGTGATGGAGCCGGTATATTCTTTTTCCATGCCCATGTATTCATTAATCTTTTTTGTAAACTTTCCTGTGCAAACAATTAATAATCCTGTAGCAAGCGGATCAAGCGTACCGGCATGTCCAACTTTTTTTATCCTGAGGGCATTTCTTATTTTTTTCACGACATCAAAGGACGTCCAGTCAACAGGCTTATCTATCAACAACATGCCTCCCTGGCGCAAATCAATTTCGTTATCCTGTTCATTGTTCATATCGCCTGGCGCGCTTTCAGTTCTAAATATTTATTGATGGAATGGATCGTAAGTTGATGGGGAGCTGTTAGCACGCTTAGGATTCCATATTTAGACAATTCTTTCGCAATAAGCCTTTTCTCAAAAGAAAATTTTTCCGCAATGGTTTTGATATAAACATCCTCTACATTTTCGGCGGGCGTACCCGTAAACTTGTTCAGTTCGGTATTCTCAAAAAAGATTACCAGCAATAAATGATGACTCGCAATTGCCCTAAGGTAATCAAGCTGCCGTTGCAAGCCAGACATTGATTCGAAGTTAGTGAACAACACAAGGAAACTGCGATGGCGTATGCGATGGCGCACTTCCATATAAAGCATTTCGAAATCACTCTCTAAAAAATCGGTTTGCTGGTTATACAATACACGCATGATGTGATCACGTTGCTGTGGCCGCCGGTCTGCCGCAAGTACCGTACCCAGTGTGTTTGAGAAAGTGATCAGGCCAATTTTGTCTTGCTTTGTAAGACAAACGCTGCTTAGCACAAGCGCGCTGTTAATGGCATAGTCCAGCAGTGTGAGGCCATCGAAAGGCATTCTCATAAGCCTCCCTTTGTCGATGATGCAGTACACCTGCTGCGACCTTTCCTCCATGAAATTGTTTATCATCAATCCCCCCCGGCGGGCACTTGCTTTCCAATTCAGTGTGCGTATATCGTCTCCCGTTACATATTCTTTGATCTGTTCAAACTCCATGCTTTGACCAAGTTTGCGCATGCGACTGTTTCCACCGTTTTGCTGAATAACCGCATTGGACATTATTTGATATTTATACATTTGCAAAAAGGAAGGATACACTTCTACCATTTCTTCTGCAGCAGAGGTAAATCTGCGATTCAACAGATGCAACATGGAAGAAGCAAAGCAGACTATGTTACCAAAATGATATTCGCCGCGGGAAAGTGGGCGCAGATAGTACATAATTTTCTTAGATGAAAATTGGGCTATGCGAAATTGTTTACGCCAATTTCTTTCCTGGAATTGGATTGGCAGCTCGTCGATCACTTTTATAGTAAGAGGCAGGGAAAATTCATTCGTTAAAAGGAGCTCGACTTTGTTCTCATCGCCATTGCTTATCCTGCCGGAAGTGACGCGTTCCGCAATGATCCTGCTTCTTGTAAAAAATAATAGTGTGTAATCTGCGAGGCACAAGAAGATAAAGATGGATAGAAGGATAGCTGCAATAACCTCCACCCACGGAATAAAGTAAGCGATCACGAATAGTGAAACCATGACTGCCAGGCCAACAAAAAATAATTTGTTGAGAAACAGATCACCGAAGTACCTGGTCACTAATTTCAACGTAATGATGGTTTTAAAGTTTTTTCCAACCCGGAATAATATCCCCTATCGGGGCACCTCTATGCCGCTGATAATATTTGCGATCAATCCATCCGGCGTAATGCCCTCCATTTCTTTTTCCGGTGTAAGGATTATACGGTGACGCATAACCGCAGCAGCCATTTCCGTGATGTCTTCAGGCTGCACAAAATCACGTCCTTTAATGGCAGCATTGGCACGGGAAGCTTTGAGCAAAGCAAGGGATGCACGTGGTGAGGCTCCTAAAAAGAGCGATGGATTATCACGCGTATTGTGTACGATGCGGGCGATAAACTCTACAAGTTTAGGATCTATGATCACATCTTTCAAAAGCCCGCGATAGTGTTGTAAGCTCGCGACTGACAGGAATGGATTTATCCGGGCAATCATTGCATGCTGCGAAGTTGATTGTTGGTCAAGCAAGATTTTAACCTCTTCTTCCAGCGTGGGATAGCCCACCTGGATTTTGAAAAGAAACCGGTCAAGTTGCGCTTCGGGCAACCTGTATGTGCCTTCCTGCTCAATGGGATTTTGCGTCGCCAATACAAGAAAGGGAAAGTCCATAGCATGACTTACCCCGTCTATGGTAACCTGCCGCTCTTCCATTACCTCGAAGAGTGCTGATTGTGTCTTTGCCGGTGCCCGGTTAATCTCATCGATGAGAATGATGTTACTAAATATCGGACCTGGCTTAAATTGAAAATCCGCTTCTTTAGGATTGAACACAGATGTACCTAAAACATCACTGGGCATCAGGTCTGGTGTAAACTGGATCCGAGAAAATTTTGCATCAATCACCCTGGCCATAAGCTTTGCCGTGAGTGTCTTTGCCACACCGGGTACGCCCTCAATCAGGATATGTCCGTCGCAAAACAGCCCGATCATGATCATATCCACCATGTGGTGCTGTCCAATGATGATCTTGCCAACTTCCTGCCTTATTTCGTTGATGACTGTATGCAGCGCACCAAGTTCAATACGTTGCTCAAACAGGTTTTCTTCCATGCACATTTATTTTTTTAAAGTTTTCAATGCCGGCATTCAGCGCCAGCAATTCTTCGTCGGTTACGGTCTCATTTGACTGGATATGACTGATCAATGAGAATAATTTGT
>JBBQSI010000503.1:0-2753 GCA_038213975.1 Chitinophagales bacterium | reverse complement strand
CTAAATAAATGATCCCTGCGATTATCAATACCACTGCTCCAAGGGCAAACCAACTTTCTTCCAGTTTTGTGGCTGATGACATCGTAGTTATGAGTACCACCGGCAACCCCACAATGAACACCGTAGCCAAACCGGCAAACGCATAGAGGCCACTTGCCTGGTGAATTTGCGTATTATTAAAGTCACGCTTTCGGAGTTGGGATGGCTAATAAGCCAGCGAACTAACACCGCCGGCCGGCAAAAAGATACTCAGGAGGTTTCTTTTCAGAAAAAGCTCGGTCGCGTCTACCCATTTCAGGCGCAGCCCAATGGAAGCAAAACTGCTGACGTAAATACCGCTCTGCAATAATACATACAGTACTATGACCGCAAAGCCGGTGAGCAACCAAAAATTATCACCTGCTGCTATCTGCGGAACAATCCGGGCAAGCTCTTTTCTTTCACACCTGAAAAAAATAAACGCGAGCAACAGCATCACGACCGCTAAAATTTCTTTCCAGTAAGTCTTTGGAGAGAATGCAGTAAGTTTTTTATAAAAAACAGGCAGTTTCAGTCGGTGCATATCAAAATTGTAAAGCGGGCCGAATTTACTCAATGTATCATAAGACAAAAAACGACCGCGGATGCGAAGTTATGGCGACGAGGATGTGACCATAACTCATCGACCGTTTTTAGTAAAAAATTATAGTAAGAACAATGCATGAAATTTGCGACAGGAGTGTTTTTTTTGATAGCCCGCCACGCCCTTATCTTTACTTTTATAAAAATGACCGCCTTGAAGAACAATCATCTTAGAAAATTTTTTGTCACCGTTTGCCTGATTTGCTCCTGCGGTCTCATCTTCGGCTGGGGTTCGTGGGCGCACAAACATATAAGCCGGGCGGCCGTGTTTGCGCTTCCATCCGGCATGATCACATTTTACTACAACCATATTGATTTTATTACAGAAGGGGCTGTCATACCAGATCTGCGCCGGGCCCTGATTAACGACCGGAACGAAAGCCCGCGACACTACGTAGATATTGAAGACTTTAACGGGCCCAGTGATTCATTGCCTGTATCTACCGCTGATGCCTATGCGAAATATGACAGCAATACTTTACAGAAAAACGGCTCCCTGCCCTGGTACATTCAAAGCCTGCAGGAAAAACTGACGAAAGCTTTTTCAAGAAAAAATAAATCGGAGATACTTTTTCTTTCGGCAGAGATATGCCATTATTTAGCGGATGCGCACATGCCGCTGCATACTTCTTCCAACTATGACGGGCAACGGACGGGACAGCGCGGAATCCATGCCTTATGGGAATCGAGGTTACCGCCACTTTTTGGAAGCACTTATAATTTTAAAACGGCAAACGCCCGCTATATCCAAAACATACCTGCGGAAACCTGGCGCATTGTCCGTCAATCACATACACTTGTAGCACCTTTACTTTCCACAGAAAAGCAACTGCGAACTAACTATGACACGGCAAAACTTTACAGTAAGGATGCAGCAGGCAAATTGATTCTCTTTTACAACCAACCTATCTTTTCTGATGAATATGCTGCAGCTTTTAATGCCACGCTAAAGAACATGGTGGAGGACCAGCTTCGGCTTTCGATTGAAGACATTGCCAATTTTTGGTACACAGCGTGGGTGGATGGCGGTAGACCTAATTTGCTATCCCTGGACGATCCGAATCTTACCCGCCAGAATCGCAAGAACTTTAAGAAAGAGCTCAAAGCCTGGCAAAAAGGGAAACTGCTCAATCTTAATGAACAAAGTGAGTAATAGATAAAGCCTGGGACATCCTGCAATCTTCACAATTTCAACTTGTTCTTCTTAAGTTTTTTATTCAGTGCCGGCAAGGCATCATGCAGGATTTTGGCCCATTCTTTCTCCACGACGGAGAGCTGATTTTGCAGTTCATTTAATATTCTAACCGATTCAGGTGAAGCCGCACATCGGCTCCCTGAAAGGTTTCGAACATGGTTGAGAAAGCGCCATGCAAAGAATTGAAATTGGACAATCCCGGCAAACTCCCACTTACGATGATCTGCATTTTTGCGTAAAAATCCTGCAGTGATTGCTTCACTATTCCCTCTCCGTCTTGAGGTGATTGTCAATCTGCGATTGCAAATTTTGAATGCTATGTTTCGCAGCCTCAATCTTCTGTTTGCTTCCATTACTGATCGAAGAAAGCTGGTATTGCTGCAGCAGATCCTGCGTTGAGATTTTTAGCCGGGGATCCATCCGCACTGTTATCGGTTGCATATAAGTTTGGCCATCCACATCTAACGTAATCGACCAATGCTTCTCCAACGCAGACTGCTGTAAAGTGAAGTGTCTCCAGGTTGCGCAAAACTTGCATCGAAAAATGAAAAAAGTCATGTAATGAGAAAGAAAAAAATTCTATTGCTCATTGACCGGTTTGCTATGATGAGGTGGAAGAGTGTGTATCGGTAAATTCATAATTGTCTTTAGAGCAGGCCTGAATTTTTGCCAACTTATGCATCACTTCATTTCCGTAATATTTTTAAGGTGAACCCCCAATAATCTATTTGCAATCAGGTCGAGCTGCTGCTCTTCGCCGGTAAAATGAAAAACGGCATGCATGTGCGTAAGCGATGCACCTTTCTGAAGCGCAGCTGCAGGTGATACACTTTCAATTTCATAGAAAGGACCTAACTGGCGGCCATCGGCTAAAGGTCCGTCGTTGTAGGCGTTCACGGCATCGCCACTGAAAACCGGCTTATTGGTTACCCATTCC
>JBBQSI010000502.1:0-2754 GCA_038213975.1 Chitinophagales bacterium | reverse complement strand
CTATCAATTCTCCCTTCGGAGGATATGGAGATTTACATATCCAATAAATAAGCAAAAATCAAAGGCGCTACAATGGTTGCATCGCTTTCAATAATAAATTTTGGGGTGTTGATATCCAATTTTCCCCATGTGATTTTTTCGTTTGGAACCGCGCCAGAATAACTACCATAACTGGTTGTGGAGTCTGAAATTTGGCAAAAGTAGCTCCAAAATGGCGTCTCTGGACGTTCCATATCCTGATAAAGCATAGGCACAACGCAGATCGGAAAATCGCCGGCAATACCGCCACCTATCTGGAAAAAGCCGATGCCGTTTTCAGAATTTTCAGTATACCAATCCGCAAGAAAAGTCATGTATTCGATACCGCCTTTTACCGTTGTAGCTTTCAGTTCGCCTTTCATAACGTAAGAAGCAAAGATGTTTCCCATGGTACTATCTTCCCAACCTGGGCAGATAATAGGAAGATTTTTTTCCGCGGCAGCATACATCCAAGAATCTTTAAGATCTATCTCATAATATTCCTCTAGAACACCGCTCAAAAGCATTTTGTACATAAACTCATGCGGCAAATAGCGTTCGCCATTATCGTCAGCATCTTTCCATATTTTAAAAATATGTTTCTGTAACCTGCGGAAAGCTTCCTCTTCTGGAATACAGGTATCTGTTACACGATTCAGGCCTTTTTCAAGCAAATCCCACTCGTCTTTAGGGGTGAGATCGCGATAATTAGGTACGCGTTTATAATGAGAATGAGCAACAAGATTCATAATATCCTCTTCCAGATTTGCGCCGGTACAGGAAATGATCTGCACCTTGTCCTGACGGATCATTTCGGCAAAAATCTTACCCAGTTCTGCGGTACTCATCGCACCTGCAAGGGAAACTAACATTTTAGCACCATTATTAAGCTGCTCTTCGTAGCCTTTAGCGGCATCTACTAGTGCAGCAGCGTTAAAATGCAGATAATATTTTTCTATAAAATCAGAGATTGCTCCTTTAGTCTTTGTCATTATCTTTTAATTTTCCTATACCTGCTTTATCTTTTGCAGTGTAGGCATTGTTATAATCCTGTTCTATCTCTTCGCCTTGAAATTTATAGCTCAGCATCTTATAATAGAGTTTTGCCGCTAAAAATTCAGAAGTTCTATTTCCTTTTAAGGGACAAAGTTCCATAATATCAAAACCAACTACATTGGTCTCATCAAAAAGTCTCTTCAGAAAATCCATGGTCTCGTACCAAAAGAGTCCGCCCGGTTCTGGTGTTCCCGTTCCTGGTAAAATTGATGGATCTAGCGCATCAAGGTCAAAAGTAATAAATACGTTTTCTGTACACGCCTCTATAACATTATCAATCCAGTATTCATCCTGAATCATCTGATGGGCAAAAAATGTTTTTTCTTCATCCATGACCGTTTTTTCAAGCGCGTCCATACTACGTATGCCAACTTGAATCAGGTTTGTGGTCTGGCTGGCTTCATAAACAGCGCAAGCATGGTTATATTTACTGCCGTCATATTCTTTACGCAAATCTGCATGTGCGTCTATATGAATCACGGTGAGGTTTTCATAAAGCTCATTAAATGCCCTGATGGTACCTATAGAAGCAGAATGTTCACCGCCCACAACGGTAACAAACTTGTTGCGCTTAATGTAATCCTTTACGGAAGCGTGCATCGCTTTTACGACTGCTTTTGGCGATTCATTTTCGGTAATTTCGGGTGCGATATAGATACCTTGTTGATACACTTCGGTATCGGTCTCAATATCGTAGGTTTCCATATTTTGCGAAGCTTCCAAGAAAGCCTCTGGACCTTTATCGGCGCCTTTTTGCCATGTACTCGTGCCATCGTAGGGCACGGGAATCAGTACAATCTTTGCGGTTTCTAATTTGGCATATTCATCATCAATGCCCGCATAATTCTTAGTTGTGCTCATAGCCTAATATTTTAAGCAAATCGGCTGCTTTTTGTTGCTCGTTAAACAATTCTGTGGTTATATTTCCATTTTCATCCTTATTGATAAGGATATGTTTTGGCTGAGGGATTAAACAATGCTGTAAACCGCCGTAACCTCCTATGGTTTCTTGATATGCACCAGTATTAAAAAAGCCTATGTATAAAGGTTTATCTTTTCTATATCGGGGCAAATAGATAGCATTACTGTGCTGCTCGCTATTATAATAATCATCACTATCGCAGGTAAGACCGCCCAGTAATACACGTTCATACTCTTCATCCCAACGGTTAAGGGGCAACATCACAAAACGTTTGCTGATCGCCCAGCTATCTGGCAGCGTGGTAATAAAGGACGAGTTGATCATATTCCATTTTTCACGGTCGTTTTGCTGTTTCTGATAGAGAATTTCATACAAAGCGCCCCCACTTTCACCTACAGTAAAACTACCGAATTCAGTAAAAATATTGGGAACTGGAACTTCTGCACTTTCACAGGTAATCTTGATCTGATTGATAATCTCATCGACCATATACGCGTAGTCGAAATTGAATGCCAACGAATTTTTTATGGGAAAACCTCCACCTATATTTAAACTGTCTAACGTGGGACATACCTTCTTGAGACGTGTGTATACTTTTAGACATTTATTGAGTTCGTTCCAATAATATGCGGTGTCACGAATCCCGGTATTTATAAAAAAGTGAAGCATTTTTAGCTCTACATTTTCATTATTTTTAACCTGATCTTCATAAAATGGAATAATATTCTTATAGCCGATACCTAATCTGGAAGTATAAA
>JBBQSI010000501.1:0-2757 GCA_038213975.1 Chitinophagales bacterium | reverse complement strand
GCACCGGCCCAGGCAAAGGAAACCTGATCCCAGCCAGCGTTCTCAATTTTCTTTTTGAAAACCTTTGCAAAGTGTTCTTCATAATTGCTGAGGAAAACATTGATCAAATCAGTGAAAGTGTTTTGTTGGCTTTCATTCATTTCTGAGTACATGATGCCCATTGGAGAAAGACCTTCTGCCTTTCGCTGGTTGCCGGTCATGATCTCCTGCGGAGCCTTTTCGGAGAAACGTGCTTTTTTTAGTTGGTCCGGCGAAAAGGAGTTGATCAACGTAAAACCAAGGTCTGTTTCTTCTTTCAAAACTTCCTTGCCTTTTTGCGCACTAGTGGGAACAATCGCAGGATTGCTACCCATGAAAGAGGGTGTCGAGGAAATTATTTTGCCTGCTGCTGAAGTGAAACTATAGGAAACATGATGGCCTTCAATTTTCCAGCCCCAGTTACCTGTGTCAGAAGGTTGGCCAAAAACGGTGAAATGATAATTGAGAGGATCGCGGTAATTTTTGCCAACAGGCGATTCTGTCGTATTATTTTCAATCATGTACAGTATGTTTTCCAGTTGCATGATGTCCGTGGTTTTTTCATATCCGTGTTGACTGAGTGAAGCCTTTAATAAAACAAGTGCTGCATCTTTTTGTTTGACATCAAAATCATGGAAAGTCGGTCCGGGCCGGTCCATCGGAACATAATGAAAAGTCGTTCTTCTTTCATTTTCAAATGGAGCGAATGCCTCCGCTCTAAGTTTGGGGGTAAGCGAATTCAAAAAATCATTTGCTTTTTCTGCCAGCCCCTGCGAGAAACCATTGCAGGAAATAAGGCAAATACAGAAGAGGTAAATAATATTTTTAGCCGGAGTGTTGAATTTGATCATAGCAATAAAGTTATAGATTCTGAGGTGGGTTGTTGATAAAAAATGGTTGTTGAACTTTTGAAGATCAGAAGGGTGTAGCACACTGTGCGATCTATTGTATCTTTCAGGAAATAAAATGTCTAAATGCTTAGCTCCGTTTAAAATAAAGTAGGATGTCTACTGCTGTCTGTACTTTGTTTGAAAAAGATTACCATTTTGGAGTGGCAGCGCTTTGTAATTCACTTTATCGTCGGGGGTTCCGCGGAACAGTCTTCGCAGGGTACAGGGGTCCACTTCCCGGTTGGGCCGATAAAGCAGAAGCAATCGACTGGTTTAAACTTTTCAAAGCTTCACGCCTTTCACCAGCCGAAGGTTTAGAGATCATATTTTGTGCTGTTGAATCTGATTTTCATTTTACGAAATACAAACCTTCATTCATGCTTGCCTTATTCAGTGAACCGTCGCTAGATATCAGTGACCTTTTCTATTTCGATCCTGACATCGTAGTAAAAACTGATTGGAAATTTTACGACCTGTGGGTCGAGCATGGAGTGGCTGTTGTACATGAAATCATCGGTCACATAATGCCGCAGGGCAATCCCATCAGAAAGAGATGGGAAGGATTTATTAATGAAAGCGGTAGGCAGGTGACTAACCGGATTAATTATTATCTCAACAGTGGCTTCTGCGGGCTTAAAAAACAAAATGCGCAATTTCTAGAGATCTGGAAACAATACATTGAACTCGCAGCAACCGGGCTGGGAAAAGATCCAGCCTCGTGGGATTCAGAAGATAAAACCCATCTTTTTTTTCGCTATGATCAGAACGCCTTTAACATGGCAGCCATGAGTTGTGACTGCCCAGTATCGGAAGTGGGACCTGAAGGGATGGATTTTATCGGTGGAGGAGCAATAATGTCACATGCTACCTGGAAGCCAAAGCCCTGGAGCAAAAAGTTTCTTTCGGCTGCATTTCGCGGTATTTCACCGTCTCGTCAAGATAGAAGTTACTGGAGAAATGTTCGGAAGCCAATTAATGTGTATGGCTCCGGAAGAAAGGTGAAGTCTACGCTTCGCAAAATAATGTTTGCAGCTTTTATCGGTAGGTTTTATCGTCGCGCAGAATAGGTTAATAATTTTTTTTTGGTGAACTAAATTAATTAGTATTTTTGATCTAAATAAATTAGTGCATCATGTCTTTAGCCGGTAGAAATTTCAAATACCTACGCAAGCTTCGCGGATGGACGCAAGAGGAATTTGCGAAGAAACTGAATATCAAAAGATCGCTGGTGGGCGCCTACGAGGAGGAACGTGCCGAACCACGCCTCGAAGTGTTGGAAATCCTCAGTGATATTTTTAAGGTTACCCTTGATGAATTGCTTTTGAAGGATATCAGTGAAACGAGCGGATCATCTTACCTCGCTAAAAGGCGGCAAATGAAAATGATGACCGCTGACAGGAACCTCATCCATTTTGTGCCGGTAAAAGCGGCCGCGGGTTATCTTGCCGGCTACGCAGACAGTGAGTTCATAGATGAATTGAACACGTTTACCTTACCTATGTTATCAGGCGGAAATTATCGTGCATTTGAGATCATCGGTGATAGCATGATGCCTACACCCAGCGGGAGCATCATCGTTGGCGAGAAAATTGAGGATCTTGATGCGCTCAAAAACAATTCTGCGTACATCGTTGTCAGCAATAGTGAAGGGATCGTTTATAAAAGAGTGGTGAAAAATAACAAAAATAAAAGCAAGCTTACACTCGTAAGTGACAATCCAGCTTACCAGCCTTACCAGGTGAATGCTGCTGAAATATTGGAGATGTGGCAAGCGCAGGCAGTTATTAATAAAGTTGGGCAGCAGCAACGCTGGGATGTGGATTCTTTGGTAAATCTTGTCAGCAACTTG
>JBBQSI010000500.1:0-2774 GCA_038213975.1 Chitinophagales bacterium | reverse complement strand
CAGGGAGAAGCTGGCGTGATTGTGCCTGATGAAGGGTATCTCGCTGCATGCAGCAAAATCTGCGCAGAAGCAAACGTGCTTTTTATAGCCGATGAAATCCAAACAGGCCTATGCCGTACGGGCCGGATGTTATGCTGTGATCATGATGATGTAAGGCCGGATGTCTTGATTTTAGGCAAAGCACTCAGTGGAGGCACAATGCCGGTCAGTGCTGTGTTGGCAGATGATGAAATTATGCTGACCATCAAACCTGGAGAACATGGAAGTACTTATGGAGGAAATCCGCTTGCCTGCGCCGTTTCCATTACGGCACTCGAAGTATTGAGAGACGAAGATCTGGCGGCAAAAGCCGAAGAACTCGGAAAGTATTTTCGCGCATCGGTAGAAGAAATAAAATCTCCCTTCATTAGTAAAATTCGTGGAAAGGGTTTGCTTAATGCTGCCATTATTTCGCATGCAGATGAAAATGCGGCCTGGAAACTTTGCCTGGCGTTGAAAGACAATGGCATGTTAGCCAAGCCTACGCACGGCGATAAAATCCGATTCGCACCACCATTAGTGATTACAAAGGAAGAAATTGATGAGTGTGTTGATATTCTGAAGAAATCGCTCGAAGTTTTAGCATGATACTTAGTCCAGGTCTTTGGACGCGAACACCAGCGGAAGCAGCGAGCTGACATCCTCAATAACATGTACTTTGCCCGTCATGCCTGAAAGTATTAGCCTGATGGTTGACCCCGTCCTATGTTGAAATTCAGTAAATGATTGACGGCATATGCCGCATGGACTCACCGGCCGGTCGCTCATTCCCTTCAGATTGTTATAAGCTACCGCCACAACTTCAATTTTTTCGCCGGGAAAGAGGGAGCTGGCGGTTGACAGCATCACCCGCTCGGCGCAGATGCCTGCGGGATATGCGGCGTTTTCCTGGTTAGTACCTGTAATAATTTTTTTGTTGAACATCAATGCGGCAGCGCCTACTTGAAAATTTGAGTACGGTGCATATGCTTTGCCCGTGACTTCTCTTGCCTTCTTTAAAAGATCAGCATCTTCCCTGCTTAGGTCTCCGATAGAATCATAAATCGCCAGTGCGAATGATAGGTGCTCTTTTCTCATTTCATTTAAATTATATAGTCTGCCAACATACAGCTTTTTTTTGGCCGGAAAATAAAGGTATAACCGCTTATTTCCTTAATTAACCATTTATAGAAACGGATTTTGTTATTACGAACTATATCGTATATTGCTACGAATAAAGTCGTAATAATGACCATCAAGAAAAATTCTAAGCCAACCGAAAGTGAATTGGAGATCCTGCAGGTGTTGTGGGATCGTGGTGCCTCCACCGTTAGAGATGTGCACGAAGAGCTATCTAAAAATAAAGAAACCGGCTACACGACTACCCTGAAGCTGATGCAAATAATGTCAGAAAAGAAACTGGTCACAAGGGACGAGAGTTCTAAAACACACGTTTACCAGGCAGCTATCAGCCGGCAGAAAACTCAAAAGCAATTTCTGGACAGGATGATCAACGGGCTCTTCTCCGGTTCATCCTCACAGTTAGTGATTCAGGCTTTGGGTAATCAAAAAGCGTCCAGGGATGAACTTGATGAGATTCAAAAATATCTTGATAATTTAAAAGCAGGAAAATGAATGTTAGTTTTTTACTGCAGTCGGAAATTCTGCAGGCATTAGGAATTGCAATTTTACACAGCCTATGGCAAACGTGTGTAATCTGGCTAATTTACAAGGTGCTTACGAACGGCATCCGGTCGCTTACTTCTTCCACGAAAAACATGCTCGGAACAGCAGCAATTTTTGTCTCTTTTAGTATTTTCATTTACACTTTTGTTAGCTCGCTGTATACAGGGGAAGGCGCGGCAGCTAATGAATCTTTCGTAGTGCAGTCCGCTGGAGCAATAAATGATACCTGGCTCGTATCCATACTGGGTGCTTCGCTAAGTAAGCTTGCGGCCTTTCTTCCCTATCTATCTGCCGGGTATATTTTTCTACTCGTTTTTTTGATGATAAAACTGGTAGTCTCATTCAGGCATGTGTATCTTCTCACGCACCATCACCTTTTATCCCCTCCGCATTTCCTTGATAATTTTACAAAAACTGCTGCTTCACAAATGAAGATTAGCAGAAAAATAGCCATCTGGCTTTCAGAAAAAATTGATGTTCCTGCGACTATCGGCTTTTTCAAACCCGTGATTCTTATCCCTGTTGCTTCTCTCAATAACTTAAATGTTAGTCAACTGGAAGCAATCATTCTCCATGAACTTGCTCACATTAAAAGAAATGATTTCGTAATAAACATCCTCATCTCGGTTGCGGAAACCATACTTTTCTTTAACCCGTTTATTGCACTTCTATCGAAAGCAGTGAAGGAAGAAAGAGAGAACTGTTGCGATGATAATGTGATCAACTACCGCTACGATCCACAGACGTATGCAAACGCATTGCTTAGCATTGCACGTTCTTTCAAGGCCAGTCCTCAGTTGGCACTGGCGGCTGTTTCCGGTAAAAAGCAACTATTCCAACGCATTCGCAGGATCACCGGAAATCCGCTTGCATCTCAACAATTGAATTACGGCCAAAAACTCCTGGCGCTGATCGCCGTTACTACAATTATCTGTTCCATTTCTTGGATCGTGCCTGGAAAGCATCCTGTTCACGCCGGATCACCGGTAGTTTCTCCTCCGGTGATAGCTACCGGCGATGAAACCAAATCTGGCGAAGGATCGATTATTGAAAGAATGAAAGAACTCACG
>JBBQSI010000499.1:0-2792 GCA_038213975.1 Chitinophagales bacterium | reverse complement strand
AATGCCGTCGGGATAATTATCGTGAATACTCTGAGCGTCAATATCATCTATTCTTACCCCTAAACTGGCCAATGCATTTCTAATAGCAATTTTTTGTTCATCGGTAGCCGGTGTTCTTTGTATTTGCGGAACTTCTTTTTTATGTACTGTACCTCCCTGCTGCACCGTATGCGTCAACTCATGCGCCAATAAATGCTTTCCTCCGTTGCTGTTCATATCATATTTGCCGGAATTGAAATAAATATCACTGCCATGTGTAAATGCTTGTGCATTTAATTCTTTACTCATTTGGACGGCGGTACTATCGTTATGTATGCTCACATTAGAAAAATCGGCGCCGAATGAATTTTCCATTTGCTGCCGTGTACCGTTTGGTAATGGCGATCCCGAACCCTTCGAAGAATTCAAACGGCTCTCGAGATCGTAAGATGTTTGTCCAGGTCCATCTTCTTTTTTTTGCAGCTTTTCTTCGTTTTCACAGCCTGCACATTTTCGTTGTATGTTGTCATCATCATCAGATGCTGCGTTACTTTCAAAAATTGGTTTTGCCTGCAGTTTGCTGTTGACCATCTCATCATCTTCTAATCCATTTTCTTTTTTCTGCAATTTTTCTTCCGGCTCACAGGTTGCACATTTGCTTTGGACAAATGGTGTGATGGCAGAAGTCAATGGTTTGGCCTGTACATCCCCGGTTCGGCCTCCCGCAATAAAAGAGGGAGATGAATTGTTTTTTTTACTTAGACGCTGTACAACACTATCAGCCATAGAGTCAGCTTCTTTTTCGTAGATATCATTTGGCTGTCCAACGGTGAGCTTTGGCTGTATGGCAGGGCCGGTGTTTTTCGGTTTGGAAAAGAAAGGGCTTGCCTGCTCCGGAGAATGAAACAAAGCCTGGCTGCCTCCTTTATTGAAGAAAGGAGCATTGCTCTTAGCAGGGGTCGCCACTGCTTTAAGTTGAACAGCCTTCATTTAAAAATTTTTTAAAATTTCTTACCTCCATTCCACCCACAGTATCTCCTTCATCCAGGGCAGTTTTACCATGCTGATATTCCAGGGCAGCTTATCTAACAATACATCCAAAGAGGCATCTTCTACCTGCAGGTAATTTTTGTCGTTGCGCCGAAATAATTTTCCGCTGCGCTGCAGAAAACCTTCACGTACACCATCGGCGGAACTATTCTTCAACACGTCCCATTTTTCGATGAGGGCTTGCAACATGTTATCTGCTTCTGACATTGACTCCGCATTGATCGTTATATCTTTTTCACACGGCATTGCCAGCGGCCACTCGCACAGCACTTTGGAAATGGTGAGCTGGTATTCTTCGGGAGCCGTGTTGCCGGCAGCGATATAATGCAGCAGGTGCATAGCGCTTTGCTGCGCGGCCTTACTCGTAAACTTTCCACCGTCAATAAAGTTCAGCCGCCTGAATAATTCTGTGAGAAATGGATGAACCAAAATCAATCCTGCATGTTGCACAAATACACCTTCGGGAGTGATTTCATTTTCCTGGATTTCCTTTTCTTCGCTTTCACTCTCTACCCGTTGATCAATTCTCTCCCCTACTTCAGCAGCCTCAATTGATTTGATGTCGCCAGTTACGACGCTATATTTTTCTTCAATCTCTTTAATTAATGCTGCTGTTGATAGCCCGGTATTTTCTTGTGCAGCGTGTTGCAACAACCTCGTCCAGATATGATTTTTTATATCCGCTACCGGAGCTTTTCTTCCAGATTTTTCTTCACGCTCTGAGATGGCTGTACTCAGCGAGTCAACCACATCTCTCAATTTTGCTTGCGAATGAGCGGTGATGATCTCTATTATTTTTACAACATAAGATTCGGGATGCTGCCAAACAATCCTTCTCGCAATCGTACCGTGGACAATGAGCAAGCGCTTCAACTCAGCTACACTATCAAAATCGGTGGCCAGCGTTTCCAACACTTGCTGATACCAGGAATCACTTACGCTGACAAGATTCCACGGTAAATAGCCATGCTGCATGTAAAACAGCCACTGCCTGCAGGCATTGTAAGCTTCTGCACTCCGGCTAATGCTTTTCTTTCCGTCCGCCTGCTCCATCCCGAGATGTAATTGATCGGTGATTTTGGAGAGTATAACGTCACTCGATTTATTTTCATCGAGCTCCCTATACGAAAGCACGCCAAGGTCAATCACGAGCCGATCGATATGAATAACCTCTCCGGCCGGCGACAATGCATCAAACGCTTTTTCCAGTAATGGCACTACGTCCTGCCTGAAATGCCTGCTCAGTTTTTGCTGAACGCGAAAAGCCTCTGCCTTTTTTGAAAGCGTAACATCCAATACCTGCTTCTTAATGACGTGTTGCATTTTATCCTTTCTTTATTCCGAAGAGGCGATTTATTTCAGTCTCATCTAAATCGGGCTCATACAATTTTACTTCCGCCAGATTCCATGTTTTATAGAACGCCGGGACGTTGATTTTCGCGGCATGCAGTTGCTTTATAATATCTTGTATCTCGCCGGGTTTGCCTGCATCCTTACCATTGAAACAAAGCTTGTCCAGGTAGTAGCAAAGGCTACTCTCCAGCAGCGTCTGCACCTGCGTTTTTACCAATTTCTTACTGCCCTTTTTTGGGATTTTATTTTGAAGTATTTCCTTCACCAATTCATCCAGTCGTTCAAATGCGGGAGCCGGATCTGCGAGGAAGCGTTGGGTATGTGCAGCGATGAGATGGCCTTTTGATTTTTCAACCACTGCTGCTACCTGCGTTCTGTAGGCATTCATGCGACTGTTTACTACCTGCGAT
>JBBQSI010000498.1:0-2805 GCA_038213975.1 Chitinophagales bacterium | reverse complement strand
CTTACCCGTGATACCATATACTTCGTGCAGACCTGTATTAAACCATTGCGGAGAGTTGGGTACGCAGGCCTGGTTGAGGATACAATAAACTAATTCGTCGTAAAATACCTGTACGTCTTCGGCGTTGCCAAAATAATTGTTCCGCTCTCCCCAAACCCGCCAGCAATGAGCAAGCCGGTGTGCTACCTGCTTCACGGTAGTCTCCCGGCCGGTTGAGCCATCAGGTTGCGGCACGCCCGCCTTTCGAAAATATTTTTGTGCAAGGATGTCCGTCGCTATCTGGCTCCACTGTTTCGGTACTTCTACATTATCCATTTGAAATACCACTTCACCTGAGGGGTTCTTAATTACCGAGGTGCGGTAATCATATTCAAACATATCAAAGGGTGAAACACCTTCTTTGGTGAATTGCCTTGTAAAATGGAGGCCGACAGAACTGGAGGGAAGTTTAGACATCAGACACAATCGATTTAGGTTAATAATTATTTTTGGTCTAGCGGGAAAGCGAAAATATTTTTTTAGAGGTAGAAGAAAGCCCCGAAACTTTGCACAGGTTGTGGAAAAGAATTGTGAATGATGTGCTAACCCCTACACACATTGATTCTATCAATTTATACACATCGGGGATAAACTTTTCTAGTAAAATTCTTACAACTCAATTTTAAAATTTTAAATACAGCAAAATGCGGGTAGTCTTGCAAAGAGCAATACAGGCAAGCGTTTCAGTGAATGGAGGGATAAAAGGTGAAATCGCGAAAGGATTATTGGTATTTGCCGGCATCGAAGAAGCTGATAATGATGAAGATATCCAATGGCTGGCGGGAAAGATCGTAAATCTTAGGATGTTTGATGACATGCATAAGATCCCGAATATTAGCATTAAAGAAGCAGGCGGGGACATCCTGCTGATCAGCCAGTTTACACTGCATGCCCTTACAAAAAAAGGTAATCGCCCGTCTTATATTAGGGCTGCCAAACCGGATATTGCCATTCCTATTTATGAGAATCTTATTGCCAGGCTGGAAAAAGAGTTAGGGAAACAAATTCAAACTGGCGTTTTTGGAGCTGATATGCAGGTATCGCTAATCAACGATGGGCCGGTGACGATTTGGATGGATAGTAAGAGAAGGGAATAGTTGTTTTGATAACACGAATTAAACGGATTACACAGATTTTTCAATAGTTTCAACTCGGCACTATGCTGATAGAATTGCTATTTAAAGACGAGACTTACAAAATCATCGGGATTTGTATGAGATACATAAAACACTCGGGATTGGGTTAAAAGAAATAAGTTACACGGACGCGATGGAGTTCGAATTCCTCGCAAACCAAATTCCTTGTGAACGTGAGAAGCGGTTTGTAGTACGTTATAAAGAAAAGGTCTTACGAAACCCTTATGTTGCAGATTTTTTAGTGTTTGAGAACATTATCCTGGAAATAAAATCTTCGGCTTCCATTATTGAGGCACACCACTATCAGGCGTTGAGTTATCTAACAGTTTCAGGAAAAAAAGTCGCACTTATTATCAATTTTGGAGAAAAGTCGCTTACGTGGAAAAGACTAATCCTATAAAGAATCGGTGTAATCCGCTTTAATCAGTGTAATTAATAATTCAAATGACCATCCAAGACGCACAATCAAAAATCGACCAGTGGATAAACTCTACCGGTGTGAAATATTTTAACCCAATGACTAATCTTGGCGTGTTAATGGAAGAAGTCGGAGAGCTCTCGCGGCTGATGGTACGGATATATGGCGAACAGTCTTTCAAGGATGATGAAAAAAACAGGAAGCTGAGCGATGAGATGGCCGACGTACTTTGGGTGCTGATGTGTCTCGCCAATCAGACCGGTGTTGACCTGACCGCGGCCCTCGAAAAAAACTTCGAAAAGAAAAATAACCGTGACCGCGATAGACATCAAAATAATCAGAAGCTGGAATTGTGATATGCAACTAAAATCTAAAAGTCAAAATAAACTCTACACTCATAACTCTAAACTTTTACCTTCCACTGCTATCATCCGTATTTCCTAATTCAAAATTACCGTTCCTATCTTTGCCGCCTTATGGCGAAAGAGGCAAATAATTTCAGTGACATCATTGCCCACTGTAAAGAATACGGTTACATTTTCCCTTCCAGCGAAATATATGACGGATTGAGCGCCGTGTATGACTACGGTCAAAACGGGGCACAACTGAAAAAAAATATCCGCAACTACTGGTGGAAAAGCATGACACAATTGCACGAAAACATCGTCGGTATCGATGCGTCCATTTTTATGCACCCGCTTACCTGGAAGGCCAGCGGCCACATTGATAACTTCAGCGATCCCATGATCGATAACAAGGACAGCAAGAAACGCTATCGTGTTGATCACCTGATAGAAGAACATGCTGAAAAGCTTGCCCTTGAAGGAAAGAAGGAAGAGGAATATGCCCTGCTGAAGAAAATGGATGAGTTGCTGGCAAAAGATGACTTCGCCGGCATCAAAAACCTGATAGAAGACAATGATATGAAATGTGCTGTCAGCGGAACCTGCAACTGGACCGATGTTCGGCAATTCAACCTGATGTTTTCAACAGAGTTGGGAAGTGTAGCAGGTGATGCCGATAAAATATATCTCCGGCCCGAAACGGCGCAAGGCATCTTTGTAAATTTTTTAAATGTGCAAAAGACCGGCAGGATGAAAATTCCCTTCGGCATTGCGCAGACGGGTAAGGCCTTCCGAAACGAAATCGTAGCCAGGCAGTTTGTGTTTCGCATGCGCGAATTTGAACAAATGGAAATGCAATTCTTCGTGC
>JBBQSI010000497.1:0-2805 GCA_038213975.1 Chitinophagales bacterium | reverse complement strand
AGTATGAGAAGGTAAAAAGTGCATTGTCGGGCACTGATGTAAAGGTCTTTGGCGGAAGTGCAGCGTTGGAAGAAGTAGCTGATTTTGATACTTATGATATGATGTTGGCTGCCATCGTAGGATTTGCCGGCCTTGTGCCGACGATGAAAGCAGTGGAAAAGAGTAAAGCCATCGCCCTGGCAAACAAAGAGACATTGGTCGTGGCCGGCGACCTGGTGATGCAGAAAGCGCTGGAAATGCGGGCTCCCATTATACCCGTAGATAGCGAGCATTCCGCCATCTTCCAGTGCCTCGTCGGGGAAACAAGAAATAAAATTGAAAAAATTATCCTTACTGCGAGTGGCGGTCCTTTCCTTGGGAAAAAGCCAAATTTCCTGGTGAACGTAAAACGCGATCACGCATTACAACACCCTAACTGGCAAATGGGCGCGAAGATTACAGTAGATTCGGCTACGTTGATGAATAAAGGTTTGGAGATGATTGAAGCAAAATGGCTATTCAATCTCACACCCGACCAGATACAGGTGATCATTCACTCGCAGAGTATCATCCACAGCATGGTTCAATTTGAAGATGGCAGCATCAAAGCGCAACTTGGCCTGCCGGACATGAGAATTCCTATACAGTATGCCCTGAGTTTTCCGCACAGGATACCCAACGATACGCCCCGCGCAAACTTCAGGAAACTGGGGACGCTCACTTTCGAAGAACCAGACACCAAGACTTTCCGCAACCTAGTGCTGGCCACAACGGCGCTGGAGAAAGGCGGCAACCTTCCCTGTGTATTGAATGCCGCAAACGAAATAGCGGTTTGGGCATTTCTTAATAACAGGATTGGTTTCCTGGATATGACAGCTGTGGTAGAAAAAACGATGGATAAAATCGCCTTTATAGAAAAGCCAAATCTTGCCGAATATTTTGAAAGCGATGGCGAAGCCCGTAATTTCGCCGCTTCTTTATTGAACATGTAAGTCCCGCTGATCCTTATGTACAGTTGATTTGGGACGATTGCATTAAATGATAATAATTAATTTTTTAAGCAGCACTTTTCTCCTATAATGACTTTATTAGCTATTAACTGGCAGCATGTGTTACTGCAGGCAGGTTACCTGATCTTTTCGCTTTCTATCCTGGTGATTATCCATGAGCTGGGGCACTATCTCACTGCAAAATGGTTCAAATGCCGCGTAGAGAAATTCTTCCTCTTCTTTGATCCCTGGTTTGCGCTGTTTAAGAAAAAAATTGGTGAAACCGTTTACGGTGTTGGCTGGTTACCACTTGGCGGCTATGTGAAGATTGCCGGCATGGTGGATGAAAGTATGGACAAGGAGCAAATGAATCAGCCCCCGCAACCCTGGGAATTCAGGAGCAAGCCGGCCTGGCAAAGACTGATCATCATGTTGGGCGGCGTAACTATGAATGTACTGCTGGCTTTTGTGATTTATGGCATGATACTCTACACCTGGGGCGAAGAGAAATTGCCAAACGCCAATGCGAAATATGGCATTTGGGTCACCGACAGCCTGATGCATGATATAGGTTTGAGAAATGGTGATAAAGTTGTTTCAGTGAACGGAGAACCGATTCAATATTTCAATGACATTCCACCGAAGATCCTTTTGGGAGAACATATAAAGGTGGAGCGTGATGGCAAAATTAAAAACATCACCGTGCCGGTAAATATGATCGAGCGGTTGGTGGAGAAAAAAGGAAAGCGCACTACGCTCGTAATGCCGAGAACACCACTGATCGCCGGACCGTATGATGCCCAGGATTCAAGCAGGGCCAAGGCTGCAGGCTTACAGGGATATGATAAAATTATCGCTGTAGATTCAGTGAAGGTTGAATTCTTTGACGAGCTTGCCATTTACCTGGCAGGCAAACACGACGATTCTGTACAGTTACTCGTGGACCGTGGTGGCCAAACTGTATCCCTGAAAGTGTTAGTAGATGATGAGGGAAAGATCGGGATCAATGGTTTTACCGAAGCGCAGTATGATAGTCTCGGAATTTTTGCGCAGGAACATAAGAGATACAGCCTCGCAGCGGCACTTCCGGCAGGGATCAAGAAAACAGGCCAGCAACTTGACTTTTATGTACAGCAATTTAAACTGATCCTAAATCCTAAAACCGGTGCATACAAAGGGTTAGGTGGATTTAAAACAATGGCTTCTATCTTCCCAACCAGTGGCTGGAACTGGGAAGCATTCTGGAATATAACTGCCTTCTTCTCAATTATCCTCGCTTTCATGAATCTTTTGCCGATTCCGGCATTAGACGGCGGTCATGTCTTATTCACGCTTATCGAAATGATCTCCGGTCGCAAACCGAGCGACAAGTTTCTTGAGTATGCGCAGATAGCGGGCATGGTCGTTCTTTTTGCCCTGATGCTTTTTGCGAATGGAAATGATTGGTTTGGCTGGGGAAAGGGCCGTTAACCCGGGGAAGCTTTCATTATTTGATCAGGCGTATGGTAAAAGGATACCTGTAAAGTTTTCCTTCGCTTGCCTTCAACGTTGCAGGATGATTAAGATGGTGGCAACACAATTACATCTGGATTACTCTTGTCAGTTCCTGAAAGTGTACCAAATAGACAAGTTTATGAGAACCTCTTTCAAAAGTATTTGTTTAGTTGTGTTTTTGGGAATGTGCCTAGGAACAATATTAAGTTTTTGGACAGACGTGAAGCTGTTATTTACTTTCGAAAGTTCGGAATATTTGTCATCTATTTCCGAAGTGAATAGGATCGCTTCGGTATTTGCTATCGCTGTTTTTTTAATTGTAATAATAACCCTGAAAATATCT
>JBBQSI010000496.1:0-2808 GCA_038213975.1 Chitinophagales bacterium | reverse complement strand
CGGCAACCAATATTTCATCAGTTGCGTAATGCATTTTTTCCCGGCTGGCTATAAAAGCTGCAATGGCTTCACGCAAAAGAAGAATACCATCCGCTGGCGGATACGTCGTTTGCTTTTGCTGATAAGCATGAATGATCTCTTTTTCAAGCGCAACTGGAATGGGGAATATCGAAGAATCAAAATCGCCGATGGTAAAATTGTAGATCTTATGACCTTGCCGGATTCTTTCTTTAATCTCTCCGCCAAGCCGCACAATTTCGCTACCAATAAGTGTGGTAGCGAGCACACTTAGCTTTTCTTCAGCTTCCTGCTGCAGTGATTTCATATTTTCGGGCACGATACACTTGGTTTGAACTAAAAATAAAGAAATAATTTTTACCTCGAAATGGCGACAAGGGACAATACATCACGGAAGGTTTCCAGATTTCTTTAATTTGTGTACTGCCTCACAATATTCATATCTATTCTTATTCACAATATTCATATCTATTCTTATGCGAATTTGCTTGCTTCCTCATGTTACTTCCAGGGCTACATTGTTCTGTTTTACCATCATTGCCAATTGTCTACTGCTCTCCTGCAACCAGTCGACAAAAACGGTTGATGAAAAAGAAAATGCAGACAGTACTTACGCAAAACTAACTGATGCGGAAAAGCGAATGCCTGAGCATGCCATCGAGGGCCTGGAAATCGCTGAAGGATTAAATGTTTCCCTTTTTGCTTCTGAACCCATGATAGGAAATCCAACCAACATTGACGTGGATGCAAGAGGAAGGGTGTGGGTATGTGAAGCACTGAATTATCGTCCCACACTCAACCCAAATAATCCTCAAAGAGATGCCGGAGATCGCATATTAATTCTTGAAGATAACGATGGTGATGGCAAAGCTGATACGGCAAAAGTTTTTTACCAGGGCAATGGTGTGAATGCCGCTTTAGGTATTGCAGTTCTGGGTAACAAAGTGATTGTTTCGTGCAGCCCAAATGTTTTCTTATTCACCGATACTGATGGTGATGATAAGCCAGATAAAAAAGAAGTGCTTTTTACTCATATCGGTGGCGAACAACATGACCATGCAATTCATTCTTTCATCTACGGCCCTGATGGAAGGTTATATTTCACCTTTGGTAATGAAGGGCAGCAGTTGCAGGATAAAAACGGAAAAGTAATTATTGATAAAAATGGCAACGCCGTCACCGGCAAAGGAAACCCTTACCGCCAGGGTATGGTGTTTCGCATGAATGAAGATGGAAGTGGCCTTGAAGTATTGGGAAATAATTTCAGAAATAATTACGAGGCGACGGTGGATGCTTTTGGTACGGTATGGCAATCGGATAATGATGATGATGGCAACCAGGGAACACGCATTAATTATGTGATGGAATATGGAAATTATGGATACACTGATGAAATGACCGGCGCCGGCTGGAGGGCCAAAAGAATGAATATGGAATCAGAAATCCCAAAAAGACATTGGCATCAAAATGATCCCGGTTCTATTCCTAACCTGCTGTTTACCGGTGCCGGCTCACCCGCAGGCATCTGCATCTATGAGGGAGATTTACTACCCGCGGTATTTCAAAATCAAATGATCCATTGCGAAGCTGGCAACAATGTCGTTCGCTCTTACCCGGTAGTAAAAGACGGCGCTGGTTATAAAGCAAGCATACGGCCCATTGTTACCGGGAAACGTGACCAGTGGTTCAGGCCGGTGGATGTTTGCACAGCGCCGGATGGTTCTTTATTTGTCGCTGACTGGTACGATCCGGGCGTCGGCGGACATCAAATGGTTGACCTTAATCGTGGCCGTATTTACAGAATTGCGCCTTCGGTAAAAGAGTACAAGATTTCCAATATCAATTTGAATACTGCTGAAGCCGCCGCAGAAGGTTTAAAAAATCCCAATCTTGCTACAAGGTATATCGCCTGGAAAAAATTAGATAGCCTCGGAGCGACTGCTGAACCTGCCCTGGTAAAACTCTGGCGATCTGATAATCCGAGATTCCGGGCACGGGCCCTCTGGTTGTTAGGCAGGATTACAGGAAAAGGACAGTCGTACTTACAACAAGGCATGCAGGACAAAAACCCCGATATCCGTATCACTGCTTTCCGGGCGGCAAGACAATTGCAGACCGATATCATTCCCCTGGCAGAACAATTGGCTAAAGACAATGACCCACAGGTGCGAAGAGAAGTAGCCTTAGCGCTGCACAATGTGAAATCTCCGGCGGGCGCCGACATTTGGGCAGACCTGGCGATGCAATACGATGGCAACGACAGATGGTATTTAGAAGCATTGGGAATAGGTGCAGATGGAAAATGGGATGCTTACCTGAAGGCCTACATTGATAAAGGAGGACATGAAATAAATTCAGCCTCCGCTGCAAATATCATCTGGCGGGCAAGGTCAGAGTCGGCACTCCCTTTATTGGTGCAACTTATAGAGAATAAGTCCTCCACCGATAGCGCCAGGCTCAAATATTTCAGGGCATTTGATTTCGTAAAATCATCAAGAAAAAACTTAATGCTGGCAAAACTGCTGGATTATGAAGGCCCCGGGCAGGAAAATGTTTATGTAAATACGCTTTACCAGATAAATCCTGATGAACCGGGGGTTTCAGCAAGGGTAAAACCTGTATTGAAAAAGATATTGGATTCATTGAAAGGTTCCCAGGTATTTGTTGACCTGGTCAATAAATACAAATTAAAAAATTACAACCAGGAGCTTCTCAACATAACGCTTGCCTACCCTGACAGTTCACTTGGCTGGGCTGCAGCCAATTTATTAATTTCATCGGGAGGTACGT
>JBBQSI010000495.1:0-2810 GCA_038213975.1 Chitinophagales bacterium | reverse complement strand
GTATGTAGGGTTTACTAACTATTACTACTGGAAAACTGAACACCAGAGGAAACTCTTCTAACAAACCGCCGTGTACCGAACGGTACGCACGGTGGTGTGAGGGGACAGGTAGCCAACTAATGGCTACCTTCCTACTCGATTTTATTATTGTAGTTTTAGATGTGAAGGCGTCATTTTCAAATACGATTTGTCGTTCCATTTACATTTCTTCATGAAATTATCAGGCTTTCTTTTGCTTCTGCTTTTCACCTCAACGAACGTGCCCACTGTTGCACAAAGCAATGAAATTGACAGCCTTACTTCGCTCATTTCCTCCGGGAAAAATGACACTTCCCGTGTAAATAATTTACTCCTCCTCAGCAAGGCTTATATGAGTACGTTGCCTGCTGAAGCTATCCGCCGAAGCAATTTGGCATACGACCTTGCCGGGAAATTAAAGTACCGCAGCGGTCAGGCATTTGCCTTGAAGAATATCGGGATGGTGCACTACAACGAAACGAATTATGCAGAGACAATAGATTATTGGAACCGTTCTTATCAAATCTTCGATTCACTCGGGGATGAGGTGAATGAATCCCTGATGCTGAATAACCTCGGTGCCGTATACATGAACCAGGGTGATGATCCTAAAGCGCTGGATTACTATTTCAAGGCCTTAAGCCTGGCAAAAAAAAGTGGTGATAAGCACAAGATCGCGATTGCGATGGGGAACATAGGGACGCTCTATTCCAACAATGATTTTACTGCAGGTAAGGCTTTGGATTACTACCTCAGGGCCTTGGCGCTAAGCGAAGCACTGGAAGATAATAACATCACCGGTGGCTTGCAGGTCAACATCGGAGAGACTTATCTCAAAAAAAATAATTACGACTCTGCGCTGCTTTATTTTAAGCGGTCACTCAAGTCATATGAGAACACAGAAAATATTCCTTATTCGCTTAACGACATTGGTGAGACTTATACGAAAAAGGGCAACTATGTTCTGGCAAGGCAGTATCACCGTGAAGCTATTGCGTTTGCAGAAAAACTAAATCTTCAGCTGGATATAGTACAGTCTTACCTCGGCCTCGGAGAGGCACACTTTAAAAGTAAAAACTATAGCCAGGCTTTGAATGCATATGCGAATGCAGACTCTATTGCGGACAGGATAGGCGTAAAGAACGAGCTGAAAGCCGCCTATGAAGGCCTTACCAAAACTTATGCTGCAACCGGTGATTACCAGAACGCTTACGATTACCAGCAACGCTATTCAGATGTAAAAGACACCTTGTTTAACCTGGATGTAGCACAAAAGGTAAATAAGCTGCAAACGAATCTTGAAATTCAAAATAAGCAGGGACAGATAGATATTCTTACCAAGGATCGTGCGCTGCAAAACCTGGAATTGGATCGCCAAAAATTTGCCCGTAACACACTGGCTATTGGACTGGTGTTGTTGATCACCGTTGCATTTGTTTTGTACAAGCTGTATCGAAAAGTGGGCCGGCGTACTAAGCAAGTCCGGCGGTCGCTGGAAGATCTTAAAGCAACACAAGCGCAACTTATCCAGGCAGAAAAGATGGCTTCGCTTGGCTCGCTAACTGCCGGCATAGGGCATGAGATTCAAAACCCCTTAAATTTTGTCAACAATTTTTCGGAGGTAAATACTGATCTCCTTGCAGAACTGAAGGAAGGGCCTTTCAACAAACTGGAGGGTGAGGAAAGGACGGAAGCCCTTGACTTACTTAATTATCTTACGCAGAACATGATGAAGATCAGTCACCATGGCAAAAGAGCTGACGCCATCATCAAAGGAATGCTTGAGCATTCGCGGAAAAACACCGGCGAGCGGGTGCTTACCAATGTCAATAGCCTTGCTGAAGAAAACCTGGATCTTAGCTACAATGGACTTTCTCCTGCAAATAAAGCTTACAATATCACCGTAGATCGAAGCCTGGATGAGGATATTGAGAATATCACAATGATTCCACAGGATTTCGGTCGCGTGTTTCTAAATCTCTTCAATAATGCTTTTTATTCGGTTGTCGAAAAGCGTAACAAGCTTGGAGAAACTTTCAAGCCGGTTGTTTCATTAACAACCAAAAAGCATTCGAACAAGATCGAGATCAGGGTGAAAGATAACGGGATGGGTATGCCACAAAAGATTTTGGATAAAATATTTCAACCTTTTTTTACTACAAAACCTACCGGGCAGGGTACCGGCCTGGGGCTTTCTTTGAGCTATGACATCATAAAAGCTCATGGCGGAACCCTTGATGTCGACACCAAAGAAGGAAGCTTTGCAGAATTTGTGATTGAACTTCCTTTAAGCAGGCTAAAAAGCTGATGGAATTCATCCTGATTCATCTACTGCCGTAAAATTTTACAGAAACCTTTGCATTAAACAGCTGGTATTGGAGCATAATAAAAATAGCAGTCGAAAAAGAAAAAATCCACGCCCCGCTGAGTGCGGTCAATCTATTATTAAAGATATTTGAATAGGCTGGGACATTCCCGCTATGGTTACCAGGCTTAGCATGCACATCCAAATTCTTGTAACCCAAACACTCTTTCTAACGATAAAGTAAGTGGTGCAAATTAGCGATTGCATAGGCGGAAACTCTTTGCGAAAAAATGCCATTTGCATTTCCCCGCTCATTCTTCCAGGGGGTGAAAACATTTAGAAAAACTTAAGTAACAATGACGGTGAAAGTTTTGAAGATTTAATAATAACCGGGCTCGTTAGTGCTAGAAAAAAAAGCTGGTCTCTTCCATATTTTTGAATTGTAAATCCGGAACTAAACAGTTTTCCGCAGGAAAGCCAACTGGCA
>JBBQSI010000494.1:0-2833 GCA_038213975.1 Chitinophagales bacterium | reverse complement strand
GCTGGGCAATGCTGCACCATTTATGAAAGCTGCATTGTAACGATCGCTCAAACCTCTTACAATTACAAATTTATTATCCTGTATAGAAGTACCACTTACCCTGCGCAAAACTTCACCGGTGTTTTTATCGGGTGTGCGGCGTA
Organism: Chitinophagales bacterium; assembly: GCA_038213975.1. Classification (GTDB taxonomy): domain Bacteria; phylum Bacteroidota; class Bacteroidia; order Chitinophagales; family Chitinophagaceae; genus Ginsengibacter. Next base: position 2,690 of record JBBQSI010000494.1, on the reverse strand, counting down.
TGAAATCTGCTGCAAGTCCGCTGGATAAGGCTGTATTGTTTTTCTGAAAAGTTAATAAGGCGTTTGTATTTTCCTGGCGGCGGGAAGTAGCCACCACCGTTACGCCTGTAAGGTCTGTTTTGGCATTGTCGTTTAGTACGATTTGGATGGTATTGTTATCTAAGTTGTCTGAAACTTCAATGTCGCTGATGGTTTTGGAAGTGTAACCCGTATTTGAAACGGTGATTGAATATTTTTTTCCCTTTTGCAGAACTACCACAAAAACGCCCTCAGCATTGGTTACAATTTGCCTGGACAATTCATTTACAAGAACCGTTGCACCCGACAAAACCTCATTTTTGGTATTCAAAACTTTACCTGAAAACTGCAAGTCCTGTGCCTGCGCCATCAACATAATTGAAAGAAAAAATGTGACCGAAAACGAAAGTATTTTATTCAACATAACCAGCTGTCTTTTGTGGCACAAAGAGACGATTGCTATGTTACGGGAAAGTAACGGTATTGTTACCCGATTGTTACGGTAATGTTAAGCGAATGTTACCTGCGGTGAAAATATGAATATGCTGTAACTAATAATGATTTGGCCGGAGTTACTTTCGCCGATACGTTTCTAGGAGCGTAACCCGAATTGCTACACATGCTCACCCGGCAGGACTCCAAATGATCCTTAATTAATAAATAAAGAATATGTGGAGCTTAAAAATTCACCTGGGCCTGTAATCGTAGTAAATTTCCCGACTGCCTATTTTCCTGTTTCCCGAAGTCTTCGTAGCGTCTTTCCGAGATAGTGTACATTATCACAAGTTCAAATTCTTTAAAGGGCTGCCACTCTACACCAATTTCAAGGTCGTTCACTGTGTAGCTTCTTGCATCTTTTTCATGTTTCTTACCACCCTCATAATATTGATACCTGGCAAATGGAATGACAGTTTGATTTCTAATTTTCGTCATGTGGCTTAAAGTCACATAACCCCCTTTAAGAGATTGCACTTCTATTGAATCGGTAACCTTGTTAAATTCTGGACCGTTTCCAACATTGTATTCTGCCTGGATGCCGAATGGTTTCGGGTACAATACAAAAGATGCCGCCACCCGCTGATCCACATAATTACGATCCCGTAAAAATTTTACACCGCTACTCAGGTTAGCTACCGGCATTACATATTTACCAGTGTAAGCCTGGATGCCTGCCTCAATCACCTGGCTTTTTACGGCAAAAGGATAGGAAAATCTTGCCACTACATGTGGTTGATTATTTAATTCAGGGCTGTTTGCGGTTTGCCCGTTATAAACCCCCAGGCCAAACAGGCCATAATCGCCACTGCCCTTGAGACCGGAACTAACCAACTCAGAAATTAATTTTCTTTTCTCTTTGGGTGCCCAATAAAAAAAGACTCCTATATCCCGTTCGTTTGATACAGCACTATTCAATGCATCGTTTCTATCAAGGGGAATTCTATTTTGGCTGGACTGCATGTTTTCGAAACCGAATGGAATTTTACTTTGCCCGATCCGAAACCGGAACTCGTTACTGCTGTCAATCCCTATATCAAAATAAGCATCCCTTAGCTGGGCAAAATGTAGCTTGTCTGCATCTGCGCTACTTGCAAAATCGGGCTGAATGTAAAAGTACACCCGCTTATTTATCTGTCCGTAAAAAATGATGCGCATCCGGCGTAGGAAAAAACCACCATTTTTTCCCCAGGATCTATCACATTGCTCGCAACCGAGGTTTTCGTTGGTCTCCAGCAGCCTGTTATACCTTGCCTGGGCATAGCCTCTTATAGAAAAACTTTCGAACCATTTTTTTGTGGGGCTTTTGGTTGTTGGTTTGATGCGGGTAGTGTCTGATTGAGCGATTCCGGGTAGGGCTATTCCAATAAAAATGAGAACTAAAAAAATGAATTTTGCCATACTGCCCCTTGGGATGAGGAGCAAAATTACAAATGATAACGCTAAAATAACATTGAATTATAAAATTTATGGAAATGGTTTATTATTAATTCTAATGATCAGCCGTGCCGTCTCCACCCTTGTTACCGTGTTTGAGAACCTGTGCTTCTTTAAAGAAAATAACTTCCTCGGCAATATTGGTTACATGATCTCCCACCCGCTCCAGTTTACGCACAATAGATAAAAGATTAATCGCCTGCGGTATGTCTTGCGGGTTCTGCCGGCAATAGTCAACCACTAGTGGCATGGCATTGTGATTAATGTCATTTACAAGCAGATCTCTCGAAAATACGGAGCGTGCCAGGCGGCTGTCGTTTTCTGTGTAGGCGACAATCACGTCTTTCAGCATGGCAAAAACAATCTCAAACATATTGCTGAGGTCGAGCGTTTGAATGAGCTGCTGATCAAAGTTTTTTTTTCCCTCTACCACAATCCTGGAAATGCCTTCTGCATAATCCCCAATTCTCTCCAGGTCAGCATTGATCTTTAAAGTAGCAAATACCAGCCGCATGTCGTGGGCAACCGGGGTTAATAAGGCAAAAATATTTTCACATTCTTTATCTATTCTCAACTCAAAAGCATTGACCCTTTTTTCGTGGTGCAACACTTCGTTGGCCAGATCTTCATCCTGTTTTAGCAGTGCCTCAATGCTTTTCTGTAACTGGCTTTCTACCAGTGAAGCCATGTCTGTCAAAGCAGTTCTTAGATAGTCGAGTTGTTCCTGTAAATGAGTCATA
>JBBQSI010000493.1:0-2840 GCA_038213975.1 Chitinophagales bacterium | reverse complement strand
AACGCTGGAAACTTTTGTACCAAATATCGAGCTGTATTCGATAGACGAAGCATTCCTTGATATGAATGGTTTGAATTTTCACGACCTGCAAAAATTGGGTCTTGATATCAGGCAAACGATTGGTCAGCACATTGGCATACCCGTAACTGTTGGTATTGCACCAACAAAAACACTTGCCAAAATGGCCAACAGGTTTGCGAAGAAATTCAATAAAGAGCAGGGAATTTATTGTGCCGATAGCCCGGAGCAAATCAACGCTATGCTTGCACAGACTGGTGTTGAAAATATTTGGGGCATTGGCCGGCAATATGCTTTATATCTGAAAAGAAATGGATTTCAAACCGCGCTTGAATTTTTAACTGCTCCGGAAGAATGGGTGAAAAATAATATGACAGTTGTTGTCCAACGCCTATACAATGAATTAAAGGGTGTGAACACGATAGCGTGGGAAACGGAGCCGTCGCCAAAAAAAGGAATTTGTACTTCGCGGTCGTTCGGCCAGTTACAGACACAAAAGCACGCCATCAATGAAGCACTTGTAAACTATACCGCAAATTGTGCGCTGAAATTGCGCCAGCAAAATAGCTGTTGCGGGAGTTTGCAGGTATACCTGCAAACCAATTCTCACCGCATACATGACCGGCAATATTCCAGGTCGATCGACATAAAGCTACAGACGCCGTCTAATATCACCAGCGAATTAATAAAATATGCTTCCCGCGGTCTCGACCTAATATTTCGGGGGGGATATCGCTACTTAAAATGCGGGGTAGTTGCGAATGAAATTATTCCATCTAAAAGCGTGCAAGCAAGCATGTTTGACAATGAAAATCGCGGTAAGCATTATGCATTACTTGAGGCCATGGATGGTATAAACAACGCATTGGGTAAAGAAACGGTGCGGCAATGTATCCAGGGATTTGAGCGCCGCTACCGATTAAAGTCAGCATATTTATCACCAAAATATACAACAGATATGAATGATATTTTAAAAGTTCGCATCTGATGTTTCAACCTTTTGAAAAATTTGAACCGGGCTATTTGAAAAAATTGATACTGGTAAATAAGCGCTTCCTGGTTTCTCAGTCTTACCGGCAGGGGAGAATTAATAACGGCGGAAAGAAAATGGCCGTTTTGCTGAGTGATTACGATAACCTCGGGCTTGCAAAAATTCATTACAAGGCTGTTCGTGACGATAGGCTCGCGGCAATCATTCACCTCGATGATCCGGTGCATTTCCAAAAGTGCGTTAAGATCACCGGCGATGAATCACAATATGATGTGTATTGGGCTACGGTAACCAATGCAGCGGATGTAAGAAAGCGGATTGACGATAAATACAAGGCAAACATTCGCAGATTCTTATTGACAAATACAACATGGAAGATTGGAGCAGACGAAACGATCCGGCCTTCCTTACAGGTGATTTTTGGTGAGATTTTTATGATCCTGAAAAGAGGCAGCGAAACTTTAAGGGTTAAATTTGAAGAAATAGAACAGTCGTAAACATGTGCTATGACATATCCTTCACAGTTGACATAAAGCAACTTTCGGATTATTTTCCCGAAGTAATTCCCGATCACCAATTGCAGTTGGATTTTGACGGTACGCATATCATAGGCCATTTGCATAGTGAACATCCAATCTTATATCGCAACCGGGATGATGGTCGTCTACATGTAAGGATGATGGAATGGGGATGTATACCATTTTATATAAAAGAGCTGGAAGCATTTAAGAAACAGCGGGCGACGATGCTCAATGCAAGGAGCGAAAAGATATTGGCAGACAAGAAGAGTTATTGGAATAAGATCAGGAATAGAAGATGCCTGGTGCCAGTAAATGGATTTTATGAACACAGATCGGTGCCGGGATTTAAAACTAAAATTCCCTACTTCCTCACATTAAAAAAGCAACCATTGTTTTTTTTGCCCGGCTTGTATTCAGCGGTGGAAGTGTTGGATAAGCGTACAGGTGAATTGGTAAAAACCTGGACGTACACAATCATTACAAGACCAGCCAACAGGTTAATGAAGGAAATACATAATGAAGGTGATAATCGCTGGAGAATGCCATTAATGCTCAACTTCGAAAAATCGATTGCCTGGTTGTCTGAAGAGTTGCCCGACGATCTTTATCAGGACTTACTTGAATTCGAAATGCCCCCGGAAGAAATGAATTCCATTCCTGTATATAGTATTCGAACATCAAAAATGAGACCTGACTTCAAAGTGAAAAATGAAAAATTTCCCTGGGAAAATTTGCCGGAAATAATATTGTATTGAAATCTTTCAGCCAAAATATTTAGTATTTTTACACTAAATATTGCTAAATGGTTGCTGACCGGATAACCGAAAAATTAAACATCCTCGCAGATGCTGCTAAGTATGATGTGTCTTGCTCATCCAGTGGAAGCAGGCGCAAAAATGAAAATAAGGGATTGGGCAATGCCAGTAATGGCATCTGCCATGCCTATACCGAAGATGGCCGGTGCGTTTCTCTTCTGAAAATTCTTCTGACCAATCATTGCATTTTCGACTGCGCATATTGCGTAAGCAGGAAAAGTAATGATATAAAAAGAGCAGCTTTTAAGGTTGAGGAGGTTGTAGATCTCACCATTAATTTTTATCGGAGAAATTATATAGAGGGACTGTTCCTTAGCTCGGGCATTTTTAAAGACGCCGACTTTACAATGGAACGGTTAGTGAGGGTTGCAAAAACACTTCGGCTGCAGCATAATTTTCATGGCTACATCCATTTGAAAACAATCCCCGGGGCAAGTCCGGAAATTCTGCGGGAAGCAGGTTTACACGCGGATCGCCTTAGTGTGAATGTGGAAA
>JBBQSI010000492.1:0-2845 GCA_038213975.1 Chitinophagales bacterium | reverse complement strand
CTTACAGCTTTTGCGGAACAGGTATTTATAAAAGATGTTCGCAAATGTGTAACTTTTTTGGCTTTTGATGTACAGACAAAAGAAAACGACGGTTATCTTAACGATATCGCGGAACGGTTTTCGTCTTTCTGCATCTCCCGTGGCGTTTTCTTAAGATCGCTTGGTAATACAATTTATGTTATGCCTCCATATTGCATTACAAAAAAACAATTCATCCGGATAGAGGATACTGTCTGCGATTTCCTGGATGACCAATTATCCGGGAGTACCGATTGATTCCAGGTATCGTTTTAGCCGATTTAGCGATTGTTCATATTGCGGACCCATAAACTTATCCATTACCACACCCTTCAATCTTTGCCATGGCATCTTTCCCAATTCAGTACTGACAGTCCAAATCAGAAAAGTCTGACCGTTTTCCAGTCGCCTCGAGATGAATCTATTTTTTGAATTTATCGTACCTGAAACTGATTCGAGGATTATCAAAGTGTCGTTGTTCCCACCCTCAAGTTTGTATGAGATTTGCCGGTTTTCCTTATCTGTCAAAACGAGTGACTTCCCATCGGCGGAAACGTTGTTGCTCACACTCGCCGTATCAATCGCGTACTGATTCCAAAATTTCCAGTGGTGGAAATTTCGAATATCAGCCAATACTTTTTCCGGTAGTTCGCTGATCGTCACCGAACGGGCTACCGTGGAGCCGGAGGGCAACAACATTGCCAACAGCATCAGCAGACTGATCACAAAGACCACAGTAATTAGCAAGAATTTAAAAAGACGCATGCAGGATCCGGGTGTTATTCCCATTTAAAAACCTTCACCGCGATAAAATAAATAATCACGCCCCAGAGCAGCAGGAACCCAATTTCACTGCGCACTTCCCACAAATTTTGTCCTTCAAAAGCAACTGCCCGCAATGCATTATTCAGATGGGTAAGTGGCATAGCTTTGGATATTGGCTGGAGCCATTTCGGAAAGACTTCCACTGAAAAGAAGGTACCACCGATAAGAAACTGCGGCAGGGTGATGAGGTTCGCAAATGGCGGGATCGTACTATCGTGCTTTGCAAGCCCGCTCACGATGAATCCAAAGCCCATAAAAACGATAAGGCCCACCAGGCTTAAGAAAATCATTTCAAAAAAAGTTTGCACCCCGTGAACAAGTGTGAAATCAAAAAAATAATAGCCGACCAGGATGATAACAATCGCGGTGAGAATCTGAAAGATCACGCGGCTAAACATTTCACCCAGGATGATATAAGTCTTACCGATCGGCGTAGCAAAAAATCTCTTCAGTACCAGCGTATTTCGCAGGTTGAAAAACATGAATGCCACACCAAACACGCCGGACGCAAGCAGTGAAAATCCCAACTGCCCTGGCAGGATAAAATCTATTGTTTTGTATTCGCGGATCTGCGCCACGTCCCTTTTATAATCAAAGTTCAAGGCGGCATAGGTTGGCCTTCCTTTATACATTTGGTCACTGAGTTGATTTATCTCAGTTTGGATAATGGCTCTTACCTGCGGCCATTGATCGTTACTGGAGCTGGTACTTTTCAATGTGATGATGTAAGGTGGGTTGCCAGACGAATTTTTTTGAATATCTACAATCCCTGCAATTTTCCCTTTTTGTAAGTCTGATTGAAGGGCTTCCTTTGTTTTATATTGTTGGAAGGAAATATTTTCCGAATTTTTCAGTAAATGGTAAAAGCCGTTTACCGAATCAATATTATCGGCCAATGCCACTTTGTATACCCTCTTTCCCCCACCATCACCGATAAAGCCGAAGACAAGGATGAAGATAAAGGGAAAAGCAAAACCAAAAATTACTGTTGATGGACTTCTGAATATTCCGAGCAGGCTGGCTTTGGTAATCGCCAGCATTGCCCTAATGTGATTGTAAGAAGCCATGAAGCTTAAAATTTTTAGGTGGCAAATGTATTGGAGAAAATTTGAAACATGCTCTTTAGTGAGTGGAGGCCATAACAGGCAAAACTCCGCTGTTAGTCGATTGATAAAATTTTAAAAAACGGGAATGCTAACGTTACTTGCATGCCTGCATGCATACTATCTATTTGCTCCTGGGCACCAACGTAGGCAACAAGCTTCACAACCTGTTGGAGGCAACAAACCATATCCGGGCAGATATTGGCGCTATATTGCAATCCTCGTCGGTCTACGCAACGGCTCCCTGGGGATTCCATGAACAAGACCCTTTCCTTAACAGGGTGTTGGTTATATCCACTTCCCTGGCTGCCCGCGAAGTGCTGGACGCATGCCTGGCGATAGAGCAAAAAATGAAAAGAGTCAGAACCATCAAGAATGCGCCGAGGGTGATTGACCTGGATATTTTATTTTTTAACAAGGAAGTAATAAGGGAAGCCTCGATGATGATTCCTCACCCTGAAATCCAAAATCGACGGTTTGTCCTGGAACCCCTTGCTGAGATCGCCCCCGGGTTGCAACACCCGCTGCTGTATAAAACGGTCGCCGAACTTCTCTCCACATGCCCTGATCCGCTCGCCGTTAACAGGTTGGCAGACGCGGTATAAAATATGCCTGGCGTATTTCAACCTCCCTCATCTTGAGATGTAAAACTTATTTTTGGACAATTTCATGTACAAATACAATGAACAGCGGCGGGTACCCGGCAGCATCAACTTATGAAATACCATTTCATTACTATTGAAGGAAATATTGGCGCGGGGAAGACAACATTGGCACATTTACTTAGCAAAAGGCTCAATGCGCGGCTGATACTTGAGGAATTTGCCGACAATCCGTTTCTCCCAAAATTTTATGAAAACCAGCGACAGTATGCGTTTCCGTTAGAACTGTTTTTTATG
>JBBQSI010000491.1:0-2862 GCA_038213975.1 Chitinophagales bacterium | reverse complement strand
TTGGGTCAACATAGAAATCAACATCTAAAGGTTCCCTGATAAGTCCCATAATCTACGATTTAAAATATTTTTCAATTAATGCTTTTGCAGGCACTGTATCAATTATCATAAGGTGTCCGCCAAAATGATACGCGCCTAATGTTTTTATATAATGTTCAATAAGTTTTGTCTTTGAATAAAATGAAACGAACCCTCCAAAACCTTTTTGAAATGAAAGGCGACAAGCTTATGCAACCAAATTTCCCGGCACACCTAAATAAACTTTTGCTTTGCCCTTATTGAAAGGAGCACTTTCAATTAAATGCATGTAAACATGGTCAACTTCAATGCTTAAACTTACCAATCCCTGGATAATATTGGGATTTCGCTGAATTGTCAATTCGTAAACTTCTCTGGCAGGTACATCAAGTTCACTTTTCCAATTAAACAGGCAACCATTTTTCTTGGCTGTTTGCCCTAATATCAGTCTTAGTTAAATATGAAACGCCAGTTGGAAACTGTCACCCGTAGCAATGTTTTCAATAGATCGGGTTAAACTGTCAATCTCAAAATCCAGGAAATTTATTGCCGCTTTTTTCACACTTTACAAGATAAGAAATGTAGGGTTCTTCAAATTGTCAAGTTTCAATTTTTAGAATTTACTCCGCAGACACTTTACGGTAGGTACCCCGCATGACCGGAAGTGGTGTCACGAATTAGTTTGCCCTTGTCATCGTAATAAACGTAAGGTCCGTCTTTTTCATTCCGGTCGCCCCATCCGCCGATCCCGATCATTTCGTTATAGGCTTTCCATTCCGGGAAGGAATTATCCGCAGCGTGAATGATGACAAGCCCACCACCTTTTTTTACAAATGATTCAAACGCCCTTTGTGTTTCACCCAGCCATGGAGCGGCTTTCCAGCCAAAGTTGCAAATAACTAAATCGTATTTTGAAAAATCCGGACGAAAATTTGAGTCAGTCGCAGGATGGTCAAGCGCTTCAGTATTATGCACGCCAGGTATGGCAAAATCCTGCATATATTTTTCACCTCCCGAGGTGAAGGCTGTTCGTTTTACATCAACAGCAAACATACCTGTTTCTTCAAGATAAGATTTCATCATGTTCGTGATCTTAGGCCACTGGTCATGATTGTTCTGTCCATCTACAATGAGTGTTTTTATTTTTGGAGATGCAGCAACACTTTTTTTTGTTTGAGAAAATATCGGGCTGGCGAAGCAGATCAATAAAATAGCAGATCCAATTTTAAAATATTTTCGCATCATTTGTTTTTCAAGATAATTGTTTACTTAGTTTTTCTGCACTACTTGCTTCTCCTTAGCATCGTCACTCCTCTGCTAAGAAACGTCTTTGCATTGAAATCATAGTCGTTATAGAGCATAATTCAATTACACTCTCCACTTTTGCCAATCTCAATTTGTTACTTTCATCATGCCTCTCATCACTGTATAATGACCCGGATAAGTACAGACGTATGGATAGTTGCCTGGCTTTTGCGGAGCAATAAAATAGATAGTTTCGCCTGAAGAAGGCTGCAAGATTTTTGTATAAGCCAGCACAAAAGGGGTCTCGGGCACATAATTTTTTTCAGGTCCCTTAAGTCCGAGGTCGAGTGCCATCTTACCTACTATATCGCCTTTACCGGGTGCGGTTAGTACAAAATTATGCTGCATATCATCTGTATTGCTGAAGGTTAACTTTACCTTGCTTCCTGCCTTTACGGTTATCTCCTGCAGGTCAAATTTTAATCCGGGCTTTGTTCCGATAACTAATTTTTTTTCGGCACCGATGGTCCAGGTGGCAGGGCGTTTTAACTGCCTTTTCGAAATAGTTTCTTTGCTTGTATTCTTTGATTCTTTTAGGGTAGTGGAACTTTTGTTCGAAGGTTCTTTCATCGCCATGCTATGATCATGCATGGCAGGCTTTGATTTTTTGTACACTAACTTCTCTCCATCAGGAATATTATTCAAAGTATAATAGGCCACATCATGCAAAAGTGGCAATTTCGAAGCAGCTACCAGTTTTGCTAATTTGATTTCATGAATATATCCTTCACGCAAACTATCAACAATTATCCTTGCCCGCATGCCGTCACCAGATAAAACCACAGCCTGCACAAGGCAGCTTTTATCATTGATCACCGGGCTGCCATAAGCTTTGTGATATTTATAAATAAAGCTTGTAACCCGATACAAGTCTTTGTTTGCAGCGATTGATTTATCTACGGGCTGTGTAAATTCTATTTCAAACCCATCAGGCTTTGCAGTGATCGTTTTCATTTCAAAGGGCGGCTTTCCTGTCCACGATAGATTTTGCAACCCATACAATTCCCTCCCGGTTGCATCCCATCCGCGGCTGGTCATGCCCACAAATAAGGAACCATCTGCTCCCCAATCCATCCTGAATACACCGGAACTAAAGCCTTCACGAAATGGAAAGCAAGCGCCCTGGTATACGCCTTTTACTTTTTCTAAACAAGCCCTCATCACCTTGCTTTGAGAATGATCACCCACAAACAATTGACCTTTGTAGGGGCCCATGTTTGCCTGGGCCGAATATGCCAGTATATCTGATGTAGACGTGCCCATGATGCCGTGAGGAAACCAGACAGCAGGCGTTTTTATTCCAGGTACTTCCTTAGCCACTTCAAACATTGGCCGCCCGCTATTAGGAATATCAGACTGTTTTAGTTTAACCGGCGACTCCGGCAATTTACTCCAGCCGAGCCCACCCGGGTTTCCTGTAAAATCTCCTTTTTCAACAAACGTTATTCTTCCCGAACCTACCCAGTCGCCCTGGTTATCAGAATAAAAGAGATCGCCATCCAATGTTAAGCCCATCCCTGCAGGGGAGCGCATACCAGC
>JBBQSI010000490.1:0-2867 GCA_038213975.1 Chitinophagales bacterium | reverse complement strand
CATAACCCGGTAAACACGATCGCCATCTTTATGAAAGTTGTCAACACTAAATTCATTCATGATGAAGAGAAAAATCATCATGCAGACGGTGATACCAATTGTGAGTCCCAGGATATTAATGAAAGAAAAAATTTTGCTCTTCATTAAATTTCGCCAGGCCGTTTTGAAATAGTTTTTGAGCACGACTGATAGTTTAGAGTTTAGAGTTTAGAGTTACGAGTTACGAGTTGTCTGTATCATATTTTGAATTTTGAATTTTGAATTTTGAATTTGACAGTTAGGAAATTGACCACGAACAAACCCGGTTAGGTTTTTTTCAATCCCTGTACCAGTACGCTAACACATTGATAAATAATCGATAAGAATAATAGAGATGCGGCAAACTGTTCGAATCCGAACAGTCTTTTTGAAATAACGGACACTAGCTCTTTACTACCCGCAATGCCTGGAACTCCGGTATCAGAGCAAGAATACTGGGATTCAAACTTTTTATCTGATACGGCGGGATTCATTTTCGGCCGCCAAGTCCATCCATCCAGGTCCTGTTACATTCTTTCGGCTAAAACTTTTCAATCCGAAATAAGCATAATTATGTTTTGTTCACGCTGGCGGCAAGGACTCAATCCGAAGCGAATTTCTTGCGGAAAGTTGGGAACTTCCAAAAGATTCACCTGGACTTTGGGTGTAAGGACATATCTCGCAATGATGAAGATTTCGCATTTGCTCACTCCGTTCGCAAAGACTCAACAGGATTGGCGATTGCCGCTTTTATCGCCTGGAAACTTATTGTAAGCAGTGCTATAAACAACATGCCTGCTGCGGTAACCAAAAGCCACCACCAGGATATATCGGCGCGATAGGCAAAATTCTGTAACCAATTATGCATCACGAGCCACGCTAAAGGTGCGGCAATAAAGAATGCAATAACAACCAATTGTACAAACTCCTTTGAAAGAATCGCTATTAGCTGTGGTATGGATGCGCCTAAAATCTTTCTTATACCAATCTCCTTTGTTCGCTGATGTGATGCCAGGTGAGAAAGCCCAAAAAGACCGAGCGAGCAGATGAGTATTGAAAGGAGGGCGGCAATGCTTATTATCTTTTGCCAGCGCTGCTCTTGCCGGTATTCCCTCGCATTGATTTCGTCAAGAAAAGCGGCCTGGAATACAGCTGCCGGCATTGCTTTTTTATAGGCTTTCTCCCACGCGTTCATTGCCTGCTTATGTTTGCTTTTTTCAAACTTCACCAGTATGTTGTTCCCCAGCCAGTCACTCATTGTCAGCACCATTGGCCGGATAGGTTCTTTAAGTGAACTATAATGGTAGTCCTCCACTATGCCGATAATCTTCCTGGTTGTCTTTTCAGGACCGTCCGTAATAATCACATTTTTACCAATCGCACCCGCGGGCTCTGTATTCTTCATGAACGCTTCATTTACAAGTAGGCTGTTCTCTTTATCTGCCGGGAAAGCCGTTGAAAAATTGCGGCCGGACTTCAGGCCGATACCCATTACAGGCAAATAGTTTTCATCCACGACGGTATTCGTTGCCTGCACATGCTGTTCTCCGATTGCCACGTCAACGGCGAAACTGCGGTCGCCGCCAAAAGAAAGCAGCTCGATGGTTGGCTCCTTTGCCAACTCATTTTTCAAAAATGCTTGTATAGGCTTTGTATCCCGGTCTCCAGGTATATTGCTACGAATCACCCGGAATGGAGCATAGCCCAGGTCTTTAGTACGAACGTAGTTCATCTGGCTATAATAAGTAACGGTTGCAATTACCAGGAAGACGGCCAGCGAAAACTGGACAACAACCAGCCCTTTGCCCAACAGATTCCGACCCGTCAACCTTTGTTTGTTGTATAATACTTCTGATGGTTTGAAATTGGAAAGTATATACGCAGGATACAGGCCCGTCAGTAGTACCACGATAATGAAAATGATTACGCCATAAAAAATCATTTCTCCATTCACTACTTCTCCCGGAGATATTTGTTTGCCCGTTAACTCGTTAAACAAAGCCAGGGAAGATTGGGTGGTAATGATTGCCACCATGCACGCTACAACACAAAGAAGCGCAGACTCCACCAGGAACTAGGCGATAATTTGAATTTGGTTACTGCCCGTAATTTTTCTTACACCTACTTCTTTGGCTCTTTTGAGAGAACTGGCAATACTGATATTGATAAAATTGATGCCTGCCATAAAGAAAATAAAAAATGCAATCGCCAGGAATATATAAGAGAAAACCGGGCTGCTACCGTTTATCACGCCGCCCTCACTACTTTGGCCACCGTCATACAGGGGGTTCAGGTGAATATCCGTTATTGGCTGTAGCCCGTAACTGATTTTAGGAACGTAACCAAAGTCCTTTTTGTTTATCGCAATTTGTTCCTTGGCGTGCGTGGCATAAACCTGGTTAAACTTTTGAGCGACAAGATTGATATCTGCGCCAGGATTCAGCACGACAAATGTGCCCAGGTAGGCATTTAACCATTTCGCATCATCAAAAGAAAGCTGCATGAATTTTAAGGGCAGTAGAATATCAAAGCGAATAGAAGAGTTCTTAGGTACGTCCTTTGCAACGCCGGTAATGATCATCGGTTTGCCGAGGCGCCGGGCAGAAGGTTCCGCATCTAACCGTAGCTCCTTTCCGACTACATCAACACTGTTGAAGAATTTGCGGGCTGTACTTTCTGTAATGACTACGCTGCTTACATCTTTCAAAACTGATTGAGGGCTACCATATAAAAGGTCAAATGAAAAAACGCTGAAGAAACTTTCGTCTACAAACATTTGCTGCAGGCGAAGTGTTTTGTCGTCCCCGGCAACGTCACCGAAAATATCACCACCCATCACCCTTGCATAT
>JBBQSI010000489.1:0-2901 GCA_038213975.1 Chitinophagales bacterium | reverse complement strand
CATGATCGTAATCGGTGCCACAGGCATACAGAATTATCTTTCTAAAATCGTCGGCTCTACATCGATCAAGGTAGCCAACAAGGCACTTTGTCCTGTAATAATCGTCCCAAAAGATGCCCAGTGGCGTCCCTTAAAAAAGATTATTTATGCCAGCAATTACGAGTCGATGAGCGCCAACATGATACACGAAGTAACCGACTTCGCCCGGGAATTCAAATCAAGCGTCCATTTTGTTCATGTAAAAGATTTTGATACCGAAGTGCAGGAGGAGGATGTCACGGTTAAATGGGAGAAACTTTTCACGTCTGCCAATCCAGGACACGGCTTCGAAATACATTCCATCCGTGGGCAAGATCCGGTTGATGCATTGCAAAAATATGCCGAAAAAAACCAAATAAACCTACTGGCTTTTGTCAGCAAACACCACGACTTTTTTGAAAACCTGATGCGCAAAAGTATCTGTGAAAAAATGGTGCTTTCTACCGACACGCCTTTGATGATGATACATGATGCCGATACTGATCATTCTATAAAACAAGCACAAATCCATGTCCAAAAAGAATATGCCTAACCTTGTAAAAGACGAGGAAACGGCCACGAACGCTCCTGGGTACCCGCTGTATCCTGACAGCGAGGATATATACCAAAAATCGAAAGAGGAAACGGAGATAGATCCAGCAAACACGTCAAAAAAGAAGACTTCAACGGAGCCTGAAGCCGTCGAAACCTGGAATGAAAAGGACTATACCGACGATTTGTTCGGCGGCGACCTGGATGTTCCCGGCGCAGAACTGGACGATGCGCAAGAGGATATCGGAAACGAGGATGAGGAAAACAACTATTACAGTTTAGGGGGGGATAATCACAACGATCTGGAAGAAGATCAAGGGGACTAATTGTTTAAAAAAAGGCTGCGTTCATGCGTCTGCCCTGGTACAGTTACCCTGTATAAGCACATAACCATTCACCACAACTAAAATAACAGTCATGAGCACAGGAAAAGTAGTATTAGGAATATTGGCAGGCATCGCGGCCGGCGTAGCTTGGGGCATTCTGTTTGCACCCGATAAAGGAACTTCCGCCCGGAAAAAAATTGCCAAAAAAGGAGACGACTATGTAGAAGAAATTGAAGCAAAATTCAACGACTTAATCAGCGGTATCTCCCAAAAGTATGAAACAGTGAAAGAAAAAACCGTCCAATTGGCTGAAAATGGCAAAGCAATATTGGATGAAAAACTTCATGGAAAGCGGAAAGGCAATAGTGATGATGCCTTGTAATGCAGCATTGCAGGTCTCTTATACTGCACTTCCACAACTCTTTTAATCAACTCATACCAAAATGCGGTCATATCGCCCGCATCAAATCCATTCTGTTATGAAAAAATCATTATTGATAGTAACATTCGGTGTGCTTTTAGCCACCACTGCCAGTGCCCAATTCGGTGCCAAAGCAGGCATTAACATTGCCACCATGGCCGAAGAAGGGGAAGATGTGACCCGAAAGGATATTGACAACAAATCGGTGCTCGGTGCTGTCCTGGGCTTTACCTATGAAATAACCGTTGCGGATATCTTGTCCATCCAGCCTGAATTCCTGTTTTCGCAAAGCGGCGGCAGCAACAACTACACGATTGCCAATGCGTACACAAAAACTAAGTATAGGATTAATTACCTGGAACTGCCCGTATTGGCAAAGCTAAAGTTCGGCAACAAAGACGAAAAAGGGGTGGGCATCCATATCGCAGCCGGCCCATGGATCGGTTATGCGCTAAAAGGCCACACCAATACCAAAACGACTGTGGGCGAAACAGTGGTATTTGAACAAGACCGCGACTATTCTTTCGACGACCAGGACAACGCCGAACGCGTGAATTACGGGTTGATCGCTGCAGCAGGGTTTAGCTTTGGTCATACAGTGTTTGACCTTCGGTACAACTTCGGCTTGAACAACCTGCTCGACAAAGACGCCAACAATGCAAATGACAATAAACCGGTCTTGCAGACGCGCGGAGTTGCCCTTACTGTTGGATATAGGTTCTAGTGCCGCGTCCAATGCCTAAATGTGTGAATCATGTAAATCTATTCTGGAATTGTGTAATATTCCCGGGTGACAAAACCCTCACATTTGCAGGAGAAAAAGCTTTATCACCTAACCTGCCAGTTGCAGGGACAAAACAAAAAAAATGAACACTACAGAAATAAAAGGAAACTGGAACGAGCAAAAAGGCAAGCTCAAACAAAAATTTGCAACCTTAACGGACGATGACCTGATGTTTGAAGAAGGCAAGAAAGACGAAATGTTTGGAAGGCTTCAAATCAAACTTGGCAAAACAAAAGAAGAATTGCACGATCTTATCTCAGCACTTTAATCCCCTGAACTGATTTTGGAAGATACCGTTTAACTGAATATCCGTTAAACGGTACGCTTCTTTAACCGCTGAAGAAAACCCGAAAACATTCAAAACTTACAACATAAAAAAAAACATGAAAAAATCAATTTTTATCCTAACTGTAGCAGCAACGTTTATAGCTGGAACAATTTTCACCAGCTGCCAGTCGTCTGCTGAAAAAGTAGATGATGCCAAAGCCAACGTACAAGATGCTAAACAAGATTTAAAGGACGCACAGAATGCCGCAAATACAGACGCACAGAAAACAGCAGCAGCAGAAGAATGGAGAATATTCAAAAGCGAGTCGGAAATAAAAATCAAGAACAACGAAAACCTTATTTCCGAGCTCAACGCAAAAATGAAATCGGCCGGAAAGAAGGTTAGCGCCGCATACGCAAAAACCATTGAGGAGCTTGAGCTGAAGAACAAGGAACTGAAAGCCAAGATAGATGCTTATGACAAGAATCAAAGCAACTGGAATCAAAGCAACTGGGAATCATTCAAGCATGAA
>JBBQSI010000488.1:0-2905 GCA_038213975.1 Chitinophagales bacterium | reverse complement strand
GTGTATCTCGATTATTTTAGTGCTATGAAAGACGAACGCAACGGCTTGCCCAAAAATTTATCCGGAGACGGCATTCATCCAAATCTGGAAGGGTATCGCATAATGGAGCCGCTGGCGGAAAAAGCCATCGCTGCAGCGATGAAGAAAAAGTAGCTAAAATTCGATGACAGGATTCGTAAATTTAGGTTACGATTGCTCCTGTTTTAAATACTCCATACGGCTGCTCACATCTTTTAAAAATATCATTATGGAGAATAAATCTATGACGCCCACAATGGCACCGCAGCATGCGCACACTGACATTCCCGGCAATCCATCTACGGCGAAGAGCAGCGTGCAAAAGCTCAATGACCGCAGTGGTGAAAAGCCGCTGAAAGTTTTGTCAGAGAAAGATTGGAAATTCTGGAAGGAGAATGGCTATATCGTTATCAGGAATGCTGTTCCGCGGGAGCAGGCCCGGGCGACTGCGAATTTTGTATGGGAGTTTGAAGAAAAAAATCCGGCTGACGCTGCCACCTGGTATGCACCTCCGCGGGCAGAAATGAAAATGAAGGAGCTAACGAACACCGGCATGGTGGAGGTTTATAACAACCAGCATCTCTGGAACAACCGGATGACGCCCCGCGTGTATGATGCTTTCACCGATATTTGGGGCACTGACAAACTTTGGGTAACCATTGACAGGGCCAACCTGAATTTCCCGGTGAGGGAAGGATTTAATCAGCCCGGCTTTATTCATTGGGATTATGATCCGGAAGAAAAGCCGGTGAATGTGCAGGGAGTGTTAGCCCTTGCCGACCAGGACCATGAAAATATGGGCGGCTTCCAATGTGTCCCGGAATTGTACCGCACTTATGATACCTGGAAGCTTACGCAACCCGGCGATCGTGATCATTTTAAACCGGATGTATCTTCTTTTGAAATTGAAAAAGTGAAAATGCAGGCAGGTGATTTACTCATCTTCAACAGCTTGCTTCCACATGGCATCCGGCCAAACAAAAGCAACGGCAAAGTGCGGATAGCACAATATATTCCTATGATGCCGGCCCAAGTGAATAATGAGACGCTGCACCAGTGGCGCATCAATTCATGGCATGATCGTATTGCTCCGAAGGTTATGCTTTCCCCGGCGATCCAAGAAAATGGGAGCAAACTAAATATGAAAAAGCAGAACTAACTGACTTGGGTAAACGATTGCTGGGATGGGAAAAGTGGTAATAAAGTCAATACCGTTATTTCCTTTCAATGTCAATGATCTCGTCTTCATCAAACATTTTCTTCAGCTCCAAATTATGAAACGCATACAACTCGTTTGCAAACCAGGGTCACGAAGTTTTTCTATTACTATCACTGCGCTTGCCCGTGATCTTATTTACCCTTAGCGCATAACGGATTGATTTTTTTCAAATTGTTCGCATTTTACTAACATAATAAACAGCACTTCGGATAATTGTTATAAATTTCATTTCTCTAACACTATCATGAAAGTAGCAGAACAGCAAAAAATAAAAACAGCCAGTGGCACCACGGTTCGCCACCTGGAGATCATGGATACCACCCTCCGGGATGGAGAGCAAACCAGTGGTGTTGCATTTTCATCTTCGGAGAAGTTGACCATTGCTCAATTGTTGCTGAAAGAAGTAAAAGTTGATCGTATCGAAGTCGCTTCTGCCCGCGTGTCTGATGGTGAACTGGAGGCAGTGCAAAAGATCACGGCGTGGGCGGAGAGTGTTGGCATGCTGGATAAAATTGAAGTGCTCACTTTCGTTGATGGAGATACCTCGGTGAAATGGATGCATAAGGCTGGTGCACGTGTGATGAACCTCTTGACCAAAGGTTCTATGAACCACCTAACGCATCAGTTGAAGAAAACTCCGGCACAACATTTTGCAGATGTTGGAAAAGTGATATCACTTGCAAATAAAGAAGAGCTGGAGTGCAATGTATACCTCGAGGACTGGAGCAATGGCATGCGCACCTCCCCCGATTATGTTTTTGAATACCTCGATTTTTTATCGCAACAGCCGGTGAAAAGGGTTTTGCTGCCTGATACATTGGGCGTGCTTACACCTGCGGAAGTAACCGTATACCTCACGAAAATTATCCAGCGGTACCCGGGTGTCCATTTCGATTTTCATGCACATAACGATTACGATCTCGCGACCGCCAATATATTTGAAGCGGCTAAAGCAGGCGTTCATGGACTGCACCTCACCATCAACGGGATGGGAGAAAGAGCCGGCAATGCGCCATTGGCCAGCGCCGTAGCCGTGATAAAAGACTATTTGCCGGGCATACAAATATCTGTAGAAGAAAAATCACTCTATACCGTAAGCAAGCTTGTGGAAACGTTTTCAGGTTTTCGCATCCCGGTAAACCGCCCGGTGGTTGGGGAAAATGTATTTACTCAAACGGCGGGTATTCATGCGGACGGCGATAAAAAAAATCAGTTGTACTTTAATGATCTTATGCCGGAGCGATTCGGACGGACGAGGAAATATGCTTTGGGAAAAATGAGTGGCAAGGCGAATATTGAAAACAATCTTCAGCAATTGGGTATCCGTTTGTCGGACGACGATTTGAAAAAGGTTACCCAAAAGATTATTGAATTAGGCGATCGTAAAGAAGTAGTGACACAAGATGACCTGCCATATATTATTTCGGATATCCTTGACAGTAAGTCGCTTAAAGTGAAAGTGGTCGTGGACAATTATGTGCTGACGCATTCCAAAGATCTGCGCCCATCTGTGACCCTCATGATCTCCGTTGAGGGGCAGCGTTTCGAGGAACATGCCCAGGGTGATGGCCAGTATGATGCCTTCATGAATGCGTTAAAAAAAGTGTATGCAAATCTCAAACAGGACCTTCCTTCACTAACAGACTATACAGTACGCATTCCGCCCGG
>JBBQSI010000487.1:0-2911 GCA_038213975.1 Chitinophagales bacterium | reverse complement strand
GTGAGGCCGAAGTTTCCCCATTCGTGTAAATATTTGTTTTCCCGATAGTAAATCTCAAAAGGCGCTATCCAGCCAAACTGAAGAGATGAATTTAGCGGGGGATCTGTAATCACGCCAGCTATCACGTAGTCCTGCTTTTTATCCATGCGCACCGTTTTGCCCATTACATTGTTTTCGTTACCGAAAAACTTTTTTCTTGCTGATTCGGTGATGATCAGTGAATACGGCTGATTGAATGGGTCTTTGGGATTACCCTGCAAAAATTTGAAAGAAAACATTGAAAAAAAGGAGGGCTCTGCAAAGCTGCCGTTGGCATACACGGGTTTGTCTCCAACCGTGAAAAGTTTTGCCATGGTTCCCTCGGACTTCCGGCACGTGCTTACGATACCGGGAACATCAGACCGGATGGCGGGGGCAAGCAAGCCAGGCGTTGACCAATGTGTGAATACTCCTGCGTCATAGTCCTGGTTCACGCGAATGGCATAGACGTGATCTCTTTTTTTGTGAACGCTATCGTGTTGCCATTCATTTTCCACCCACAAAAAGATAAGTCCGGCACACGCGATACCAATCGCAAGCCCACAGATGTTGAGCACACTAAAGCCCTTATTTTTCTGAAGGCTGCGGATTGCTGTTTTGAAATAATTCTTAAGCACAGCTTTTAGTTTATCGTTATAAGTTGAGAGCCAGGTGTTGTGAGAATGTGTTTTGAATTTTCCATTTTTGAATTTTGCCTTTTTAATTTATTCTGTTCGTAAGGACTCAACAGGGTTAGCGCTCGCGGCTTTTACGGCTTTTATACTTACCGTTATCACTGCAATACCAAAAGTTATCACCGCTGCTAACACAAAAATCCACCAGTCCATTGGTGTCCTGTAGGCAAAGTTTTGCAGCCATGTATTCATGGCATAATACCCGGCGGGTAAAGCGATACATGTTGCAATTAATACTGGCTTTAATAAATCTTTGGATAATAAAACAACAATGCCTTGTACCGATGAACCCAACACTTTCCTTACGCCAATTTCCTTAAGGCGTTTTGTTGCGGTAAATGATGCTAAACCAAATAAGCCGAGACAGGCGACAAATATGGCAAGGCAAGAAAAGACAGTTAAGATGGTTTTTTGCCGGATATCTTTCTGATACATTTCGCCAAACTGTTCATCCAGGAAAGTATAATCCAGCGGATAGGCAGGGGCCGCCTGGGCATAGGCCTTTTTTATTAGCTCAACACTTGCCTGAATATTCCCGGGCTTCAACTTTACTAAAGCACGCCGCCTGTCCATCGCCGGCGATATTACCAATGGCTCAATATCATCCCGCAGTGATTGAAAATTAAAATCAGCGACTACGCCAATGATTCTCCGCTTCGCATCATCTCGTATTGTATTTTGTATCCATTTGCCAATGGCCTGTTGTGGAGTCCATCCCAGTTTTGTGGCTGCAGTTTTATTTATTACAACTGCATTAGTAGTATCGGTTGGAAATTGTGCGGAGAAGTCCCTGCCGGCGATAATCTTTAAGCCCAGGGTTTTTATAAATTCAAAATCGGCAAATTCTGTTCTCGCGATCCACCGTTCGTTGTGATCCTGCACGTCAAACATGTGCTGGTCAAAATAGCCTCCCGGTTCACCGGACATCAGGGAGACAGACGTCACGGGCCCTTCACTTTGCAGCTCCGTCTTAAATGAATTCATGTTCTTGTAAATGTCATCATTGTCAATGGGCACAATCAATGTCTGCTCCTTGTTGTATCCAAGCTGTTTGTTCTTTAAATAACCCATTTGTTTGGAAATGATGATAGTGCCGACAATTAAAAAAACCGATATGCTAAACTGGACAACCACCAATACTTGCCGGAACGAGGCACCACTTTTTCCCAACTTCAGCTTGCCTTTTAAGGCTTGTATGGGTGAAAATGCAGATAAAAAGAAGGCGGGGTAGCTGCCTGCTAAAAAGCCGACAATAATAATAACACCAGCGAGAAACAAATAGATTGGCAGGGAACTCCATGAAATGACGAGGGAGTAACCAAGCAATTGATTATACCAGGGCATCGCCAGCAAAAGCAGGCCAACTGCCAGGAGGCACGAGATAGCCGTAAGCAACACGGATTCACCAATAAATTGCCAGACAAGATTATTGCGCAATGCACCTAACACTTTGCGCAAGCCTACTTCTTTTGAACGCTCTGATGAACTAATGGTGTACTTGTTCTTGAAGTTGTTACAGGCTATCATTTTTATAAAAACAGAAATAGAAAGAAAATTTTAAACGACGGTTTTGTCTCCATGCCTGGCTCCATCGAAAGCCAGATTCTCAAAATAAATATCCCGTAATGGCGAAAGCGAAAAATGCAAACCAAATTGACGCATATCCTTACCCATATACTTTTCCATAAACTGCGGAAATTGCTTTTCTACCTGCGCCTCTGATACCTGCGGCGCAAGCTTTACATAGGTGTACAAACCATTGTTGATCCAGGTAGTCATAATTCCCATCGTCTTAAAATTGGATAAGGGAACAACCAAATCGAAAACAAGATGGGAATTCACCGGAACATCTTTTGCGATGCCTGTCACCGTCAGGGGAATATCCTGGTTGAGGACCACTACTTTTCCAAATGCATTATCAATGCTGCCGAAATATTTCTTCGCGGTGGTTTCAGTAAGCACGACACTGTGCGGCTCTTTAAGCACTTTCTGCGGATCGCCTTTTATTAAAGGAAAAGAGAAGAAAGTGAAAAAATTATCATCTGCATCGATCTCTCTTTTCTCATTGAAAGAATGGTTGCCGATTGTCACCAGGTTATTGTTTGGATTCACACGAACTGCTGTCTCTATTTGTCCTTTAAAATCGATCAGCAAGGCAGGTTCGTACATGCCTGACAGGTAGGATACACTTTGGGACT
>JBBQSI010000486.1:0-2942 GCA_038213975.1 Chitinophagales bacterium | reverse complement strand
CATTTATGTATACCCCAACATACCTGCCTATGACGCGCTGCAGCCCCAAAAAAAGTGTATAAAACGTATGCCGGCAGGTAAATGGTTTCGGTACAGTGGGAAAGGCATCGTCTCCCCAATTTTTAATCGAGGGTGCACCATCTGATATTAAGATTAACCGGTGATCCAACGGGCCGTAAGTTTCTATTAAATCATCCATCATCTTAGTAAATTCTTTACTGCTGCCCAAGTGGGCGACATATTGTGAATTGCTTATCCAGCCTTGTTTTGAACCCGCATGTATGCAATCCGAGCTCTTAAAAAATCTCCCCAGTTTCACCTCCTTCCAGCGCTCTTCACGCGTTAGAATCATAGAGCCATCTACCTGCACATAAAGTACTTCTTTCGGCCTTAGCGGGCTAAGGGTCGGCTCTCCATGTACAATTTTTTCTGCTGCCTTTCCATAGCTATCGTTAAGCCGGTGGATTTGCGTACTGCCTATTTGTACATCTGATAATTTTTCCGAAATCTCGTCGCAAATTTCCTAGCAATTCATTTGACCGGCATATACTATCTTTTCCTGTAACAGCGAGCTTATTTGGAATCCATTTTTCCCTTCGCTAAATGGGTGCCGGTTGGCAATGGTTATTTTTCCAGATTGGGTAAGCGTTTTTCTTACGCTTATCAGCGGGTAAATCACTTAAATTTTTTTCCAAAACTTCTTTGCCCAAATCCTTCATGATTTTACAAATTCACTTTCATAATCATAGAAGTTGCCTATCCTATTTAGCGCTTGAAGTTCATCATAGCGTTTGGCGGCTATAGCCAGATATTCTTCCTTTATCATAATTTAATGGTTTAGTTACCTAAACTTACTAATTTATGCCTTGCGAAAATTTGGGCTCACCCTACTCATCCACCACCCTCTCAGAAGGTGGGTTGGAAGGCATCGGGCATAGCCCTCTTTAACTCTCCGGAGGTGGCGAGAACGAGCATGACTGGATAACAAGAGCCGTATGAAGGGAGACTTTCACGTACGGTTCCGTGAGCGGCTTGGGATGAAATGCCCTTGCCTACTCGACTGTCTCACGAACCAATACATTTACATTCATTTCGAATTTTTGAAAGTTCTGAAATTAAAGTTCAGCGCACCACATGCAACGCTTGTTGCAGGAATTTTGCCGGCCTAAAAGCGATCTCGTCCCACTTTCGTTTGAATAAAATTGCTAGTGGTAGCGCTGGCAACTGTCATTCGTGACACACCGAAGCAAGGCTGAGGGCCGTCATTTAATATCTTCGGAATCGAGACTCAAAGAACTTTCACATGAAGGCGGCCTTTAGTTCAGTTTGTGCCGGGGAATAAAAAAAATGAGGGAAAGTCATCCGTATTTCAATCTGCCACCTCAATTTTTGCAAACCTAACAGGCTCTTTTTTATCAGTAGAGTAGACTATAAAACTTACTTCATTGTTCCTGAGATTGTATGCCGTCCCGGGCATCATAAAAGAATTTGCTTCATCATTAGCATGAATAAACGATTTAGAAGCGACACCTTCCTTTGTGATATAAACCGTTGCCAGCCTGGCATTTTTGATGTTTACCAATGGGGCATCCTTAATTTTCTTTTCGCTCAGCACTTCATTGTTTGCAGGATGGTCGTGGAATAAAATATGAAGGCCTTCATGGTCATCAAATATAGAGGCTTTCCCCAAATACAATTCTATCCTTTCTAATTGTTGCTTTTGAATCGCGTGAAACCATTCAACTCGTTTTCCGGGACTTAATTTAATCACATAAGTCTTCCCTGAATAGCTTGTATAATGTGTAGTGTTTGTATAATTTGGGCTGGAAAACCCGCCAGTTGGGTTGTTGGTCGTCTTTGTGACACGGACTCCTGCCTGATCATATATCAGCAACGTTGAACCCTCGTGCAGCGTGATCATTTTTCTGAGGTAGGTATCCGTGACAATGCCGTTATCAGCAATATCTTTTGAAGATGACTGGCCATTGCTTTTTCCACTTTCAGGCAATGCCGACTCAGTAGAGACAATTATTGCTGGAGAACCCAGATCATATTTACCGGAAACAATTGTCCGATAACCTTTTTTATCCGACTCACCAGCTAAGCCAATAAAACTTAGATTGTCTTTATCGAAACCCCAACTGATCTTTTGCATTTCCCCTTTGATAGGATCATCCAATTTCTTTTGTGACACTGTCCCTGTTTTCGTTATGGTTGTGATGTCAAAATAAATATCTTCCCCATTTTTTTTCCCTTTTTCAGCATTCTTAATTTGTGAAATAACAGCTGCAGCTCCGGATTGAGAAACAGGGAAGTTGATGTCGGCTATCCAACCATTGCCGGCATCCACTACAAACGAAAATTTTACTTTTTCTGAAAAATTGTTAGAGTAGATGAGTCCATCAAACTGGTTCGGCGATGACCGCTTCTTGAAATGCCTGCACAGCACCGAAAAATAAGATGAATCCGAAGAATATCCATATCGGTATTCTGTAGTATTGTCTTCAAATGAAAAGATTTTTTCAGGTGATCCGATCAGTGCAAAACTTTCCGGATTTACATGAAAGAGATAAAGCGATTGTTTTTTGTCCGTAGCGAAAAGATAAAGTGTATTATCTCTGAAATACGCATTTACAAATTCCTTATCATCAAGAAAATCAAAAGAAAAACTTTTAATGTTTTTCAGATCGCTATCGCCAAAAGTGGCCTGTAGCTTCTTCGTATTGAAAACTTTTTGGCCAATATCCAAAAACCGGTCGGTCCCATTGTAAAAAAGCCGGTGGATGGGATTTTCAAAACCCTTTTCACTGATTTCATATTTATACTTCTGCGGCAACACATTAAGCGCAGTCAGGCAAAGGATAAAGACTTGTAAAGATGCGTAGCATGTCTGATTTTTAAGATGATTTAAAATTTATTGAGGGGAAATAAAATACCAAATT
>JBBQSI010000485.1:0-2958 GCA_038213975.1 Chitinophagales bacterium | reverse complement strand
TCCAAACAATCCTATGCGTTTGCCAAACCGTGACAGGACGGTACATTTGCTACTTAATCAACCAAACGCTAAATGGTTCGACAATGTTAAAACGCCGCAAAAAGAAAATAGAAGTGATGTGGTGAATGAGGCATTTAAGTTCAGCGTTGACAGTTTACACCGAGAGTTTGGCTTGATTGGAAGAAGCTGGGAGTGGGGTAATATTAAAAACACGCGTATCTCACACCTGGCAAAAATCCCGGGAATGGGCAGTAGGCTTTTATTTAATGGTGGCTCGAAAACATCAGTAAATGCATTGAACGATCGTAATGGGCCATCGTGGCGCATGGTGGTTGCTTTGGGAAAGAAAAACCAAGGGTTCGGAATTTTCCCAGGCGGACAATCTGGCAATCCGGGAAGCTTTTACTATGATGATATGATAAGCACCTGGACCAATGGCAATC
Source organism: Chitinophagales bacterium (assembly GCA_038213975.1). Lineage (GTDB taxonomy): Bacteria > Bacteroidota > Bacteroidia > Chitinophagales > Chitinophagaceae > Ginsengibacter. Next base: position 2,515 of record JBBQSI010000485.1, on the reverse strand, counting down.
TGAATGAATTGCTATTCCTACAATCGTCGAAAGAGAAACACAAAAGAATTAAAAACAGGCTCACTCTCAATCACCGAGCTAAATAATCACTAATCCATGCTGGTTCTACCCATATTTTTAATCGCCTTCATCTTACAACTTTTTCTTCCCTGGTGGATAATTGGGATCATTGCCTTTGCAATTGGTGCATGGCAAGCCAGGAGTGGAAAAGCTGCTTTTCGAGGTGGATTTATTGCCATTTTTTTGCTCTGGCTAACCCTAAGCTTGTGGAAAAGTTTGCCTAACCATCACATTCTGGCAAACCGGATGGGAGAATTGTTCATGTTGCCAGCTTGGTCATTTAACTGGATTTTTGTGATTTTTGCTACCGCCATTCTTGGTGGCCTGGCTTCCGGTATAGCAGCTTTAAGCGGATATTACACCCGCCAGGCTCTAATTAAAAGGCCAATTGAGAAACAATGATCCTATCTTTGAGAAGTGACGAATATCAATTCACAGCAAATCTTTTCAATTGAACACGAAGTTGATTTTACCAGGCTCGCGCTGGAAGTGTTTCAATATCAGGCAACCGAAAATCCCGTTTATTCCAATTTTATCAATTATTTGGGCGTTGATAAGAAATCGGTAAATAGCCTCTCTCAAATTCCTTTTTTACCAATCGAATTATTTAAAACGCAAAACATTATTTGCGGAGAGGATGATCCGGAGTGTGTATTTACCAGTTCCGGAACAACGGGAATGAATCAAAGTAAACATCATGTAAAACACCTTTCTGTGTACATTGAAAGTTTTAGAAAGGCCTTTGAATACTTCTATGGAGATGTGCGCGATTACACCATACTGGCTTTACTCCCATCATACCTTGAGAGAGACGGTTCGTCATTAATCTTTATGGTTGACGACCTGATCAAAGAGAGCAAAAACGAGGAAAGCGGATATTTTCTGCGCAATCATGAAGAGTTGCACTCCAGGCTTCTTCGCCTAAAAGCCGACAAAAAGAAAACGCTTCTTATTGGGGTGACTTATGCCCTGCTCGACTTTATTGAGGTACATCCCATCAATTTCGCCGAACTAATTGTAATGGAGACGGGTGGTATGAAAGGCATGCGGAAGGAACTGATCAAGGAAGAACTTCACAATTATTTATGTAAGGGCTTCGGGGTTTCAACAATTCATTCAGAATACGGGATGACCGAATTATTGTCGCAGGCATATTCAAAAGGCAGCGGCAGATTTTCTTGTCCGCGTTGGATGCAGGTTTTCATAAGAGACATTAACGACCCCTTTTCATACCTGGGTTATGAAAAAACAGGTGGAATTAACGTGATAGATTTGGCAAACCTTCACTCCTGCTCATTCCTATCTACTCAAGACCTCGGAAAAATGCACTCCGACGGAAGTTTTGAAGTGCTTGGGCGGTTCGATAACAGTGATATCCGCGGCTGCAACCTGTTAGTTCAGTAAATAAACTAGACAGCTCTAAGCAGGAAATAATTTTTCTTCCCTTTTTGAGCGATCAAATACTTGCCCTGCACCAAATTCTCGATGCTGATCAACTGCGCAGGTTCTGCTATTTTTTCACGGTTTAACGAAACGCCCCCACCCTGTATCATTTTTTTGGCCTCGCTTTTAGAAGCGAAAACCTGGGATTTTTCAGCCAGAAGATCCATCAGACTGATGCCAGCAACTAATTCGCTTTTCGAAATATCAAATTGTGGAACACCTTCAAAAACCTCTGCTATTTCAGCATCGTTCAATCGGTTTAAAAAATCTATTGAACCCGTTCCAAACAGGAATTCAGATGTTTTTAGAGCGGTTTGCAGGGCTTCTTCCGAATGGGTACGGATAGTTATTTCATCGGCAAGCGCTTTTTGAAGAATCCTCAGGTGAGGAGCGGAATCATGTTCGGTTTCTAAAGCCTCAATCTCCCCTTGTCCTCTAAGCGAAAAGATTCGAATCCAGCTTTTTGCGTCCACATCAGTGGTATTCAACCAAAATTGATAAAATTTGTAAGGCGATGTCTTTTTACTGTCGAGCCAGATTGCTCCGCTTTCTGTTTTACCGAATTTCGTTCCATCGGCTTTTTTGATCAATTGTGTAGTTATCGCGAAAGCAGTGCCTGCATCTTTTCTACGAATCAATTCGGTACCTGTAACTATATTACCCCACTGATCTGAACCGCCCATTTGGACTAAGCATTCTTTATTCTTCCACAACCAGTAAAAGTCATAGCCCTGCACAAGCTGATAACTAAATTCGGTAAACGACATTCCGGTTTCACCTTCCAACCTTTTTTTCACCGAATCTTTGGCCATCATATAATTCACCGTAAGGTGTTTTCCAACATCCCGAATAAAATCCAGGAAACTGAAACTTTGGAACCAATCATAATTATTCACCATCTCAGCGCTGTTTTCACCCGCATTAAAATCAAGAAATTTTTTCAATTGATTTTCAAGGCAGGTAACATTATGATTTAATACATCTTCTGAAAGCAGGTTGCGCTCGGCAGATT
>JBBQSI010000484.1:0-2964 GCA_038213975.1 Chitinophagales bacterium | reverse complement strand
TAGTGGTAAGCGGATCTTCGATGGCTCAGACTGGCTCGACAATGTTTCTATTGTTTATGGGGAAGGAAAAATAATTGACGTCCTTCCTACGAGCAGCATTAACGAAAATGAGTTAGTCCCCGGAAACTCTTTTCCGGTGGTTGCACCCGCACTCATCGACATCCAGATCTATGGAGCTGGGGGCAGCTTGTTTTCCCAGGAAACAAATGCTAACACGCTGCAGAAAATGTATGATCGCTGCGTAGAAGGAGGCACACATTTATTTCTGCCGACCATTGCTACCAACGAACCAGAAATCTTGTCACTAGCCATTGATGCCATAAGAGAGTACTGGCAACACGATGGTAAAGGCGTAGTTGGCCTTCATGTAGAAGGTCCGTGGTTGAATAAAATCAAACGCGGCGCTCATCTGGAAAAGTTTGTCCACAGCCCGGATGAAAAAGAAATCAGGGAGTTATTAGCATATGGCAGAGAGGTGATAAAGATCATTACACTCGCACCTGAGGTTTGCGAACCGGCACTCATCAAACTGATACAGGAAGAAGGCGTGGTTGTCTCTGCAGGTCACAGTAACATGACTTTCGAACAGGCTATCAGCGCTTTTGAAAAGGGTATTGACCTTACCACACATCTCTTCAATGCCATGTCGCCTATCCATCACCGTAATCCCGGTTTTCCCACTGCCGTTATGCTGACGGAAGGTGTGAGATCCAGTATAGTGCCTGATGGGCATCACGTGGATTTCAATATGATCAGACTGGCAAAAAAACTGATGGGAGATCGTCTTTTTATTATCACAGACGCGGTAACGGAGACAAGTGCCGGACCGTACCAACACAAACTTTCTGGTGCTAAATATGTAACAGGAGATGTTTTGAGTGGCTCGGATCTCACCTTGCTAAAAGGCGTTCAGAACTGTACGCATGAATGCGATATTCCCGCGGGCGAGGCGATCAACATGGCATCGCTTTACCCGGCAAAAGTTTTGGGCATCAGCGAACAATATGGCAGAATTAAAAAAGGATATAATAGCGATCTGATTTGCCTTGATGAGGACCTTTCCCTGGAAAAAAATATTTTCAGTTAACTGCCTGCATTTTACCCCTCACCATCTTCTTTACAGTTTCCATCTTGGTGTCCGTTCCATTGATGACATCTCTTACGTTGGGCCCCACATTGATATCCGGAAGCACCCCGGTTCCCTTCACATCGATGTGCTGATACTGTACCAACCGAAAAAAAGGCAATCTTACACGTAGTTTTGTTTGCGGCAAAGTGATATCAGGAATCATTATGCCCGAATTGCCATACCATCCACCGCCTGTTTCTTCACCAACTAATGTAACGTGTGGCTGTCCTTTAACTGCATTACAAAACAAAGAAGACGCGGAAAAAGTAAGGCCGTTTGTCAATACGTACACATCTCCGGCGAAATGGTTTCTTCGTTTAGGCGTAAACGTATGTTTCTCCCAAAAACTAAAATGAAACTTTCCGTCCTCTTTTTTACGGGTCACAAATAATAAAGCAAGGTTTTCAAATAAGCCCGCAGAGGTAAACCGGGAAAATGGCCGGAAAGTTCTGCTAATGGCAAACGCTGTATCAGCTACTTTAAAAGGAACCGAAGAAATGTACTTGGTGAGCACAACGTAGTTGTTGATATCGCCGCCGCCATTGGCCCTAATATCAATAACTAGATTTCTCAATTTTTCCTTTCTCAATTTTTTGAAAGAGCTTTTAAAAAAATGATGCAGTTGTGCTTTGGAAAATGTGTTTACCGTCATCACTGCTACTCCGGAATCAATTGCCAGCGAGCGGATGTTCTGTAGCTTTTCTTTCCTGCCGGGTTTTTTTGGTTTGATGCCGGGCGTTTTAAGTTTCTTTTTTTTCAAACTATCTACGGGTGGCGAATAAAAAGGAATAGTAATATTGTTCTCACGCCCGGTAGTATCTATATAACCAACATTGTAATTCTTATAAAGCCCAAATATGTTCCGGTGAAAATAGGGAAAGCTTGCACTGAGACGGATATAATTCAAATTGTCTGAGTAGCCATCTTTCACCATGAAATCAAACATAGTATTCATTAGTTGCGATGTCCTGAGTCCATTGACAGAGGTGATAATCGTACCGCGTTTTAATATTGAATCCTGCTTGTTCAGGTTATTCACGACAACCATTGTGTCTTTCCAGATTTTCATGTAGAGAGGAAAAGAAGGAATTCTCTTATTTCGCATAAACCGGTTCCAGTGTTTGCTCATGGAAAAGCTGGTGTGGCCGCAATGCACAGCGGTGGTTAACGGCGCCAGGATATTCCAGCCAAACTTCAGCTCTGTCATCGAGTCTTTGATTGCCTGAAAGCCAAGATCAAAAACTTTATCCATGCTATCTTTTGGCGAGTACCAGTAAAGTGATGGATGCTTCTTCTCCAGAACGTTCCGCAAAAAAGTGTAATCTGCCTTTAAAGTTTCCGGAGAATATTTACGATCGGGGTCGTAATTTTTTGAAACGGAGCAGGAAAAAAACAAACAGGAAAAGGTGAGCTGTAAGAGGTATCGCATAGCGCAGAAAAATTTCGGCTGCTCTAACGGTGCCGGATGATACTTATTCGATTTCTTTAAAAGAGTTCCAGCCCTGCGCGACGAGCTCGTGTTCAGTTCCGCCCCTGGTGACGATTTTGGCGCCAGATGCTTTTGGTGCGATATAGCCTACGACTGAAATTTGAGGATTGGTTTGGATTATCTCAAAATCTTTCTGAGCGACAGTAAATAAAAGCTCGTAATCTTCACCGCCACTAAGGGCGCAGGCTGTAGGGTCGAGTTCCAGCTTATAGGCAAACTGCCTGGCGATATCATCCACCGGAATTTTTTCTTCGTACAAGATGCACCCTACATCGCTTTGCTTGCAAATATGCAAAAGTTCGCTACTGAGTCCGTCGCTGATATCGATCATTGATGTTGGTAAAAT
>JBBQSI010000483.1:0-2977 GCA_038213975.1 Chitinophagales bacterium | reverse complement strand
GGCAGCGTGAGGGTGAACTCGCCGCATAAAGTGATTGGCGACAAGCAGACGACTGCAAACCTTCGATACAAACATGGCCGCAATCTCAATTACGACCCTAAAGACGTGCTGGCTTTCCGTGATCCGCGCCAGGGAGGATTGCCGGTACCAAACATAAACTCCTCATACATTTTTGCAAAGCAGGATGGTTACCTGTGTTACCCAAATAACTACAACCATTTTGCAAATTATTATCGCAATACTTTCCAGCACGGAGGTGTAAGCCTGGAAGAAATGATTATTCCCGTCATCCGCATGACTAACAAGTAACATTTTCCCCTCAGGCTAATATATTCTGCGGGAGTTAGCTAAGTTTGCTATATGAAGTACAATGATGCTACTTTAAAAAAAATGGAAGGTGTGCTGGATGATGCCGGCTATATTCTTCGCTACGAACGCGGCTCTTTTCAAAGTGGATATTGCATTCTTGAGCAAAAAAGAGTGGCCGTAGTTAATAAATTCCTGACCACCGAAGGGCGCATAAACACCCTTGCAGAACTGATACCCGCGCTTAATATTACCTACGAAGTTCTCACCACTGATTCTCAAAAAATGTATGACATGGTGATTGGGGGACAGAAGAACAACGCGAAACAAACGAGCGGATAATCTTTGTTTATATCATAGATTTGAGCAGTGAGTTATCCTCCCATGACCATTACTTTTTTAGGCACCGGCACCTCTGGCGGCGTACCAATGATTGCCTGCGATTGCCACGTTTGCACTTCTCACGCGCCTGAAGACAAACGCTTAAGAAGCAGCGTTCTCGTAACCAGTCCTGCCACTACGCTGGTAGTTGACACTACGCCTGATTTCCGCACACAGATGTTGAGGGAAAATGTAAAGAAACTGGACGCTGTACTTTTTACGCATTTACATAAGGATCACATTGCCGGCCTTGATGACATAAAAGCTTACAATTATTTCCAGCAAAAAGCCATGGACGTTTATGCAAATGAAATGACGGGTGCAGCATTGCAACGCGAGTTCGCTTACATCTTTGCTGATAATAAATATCCTGGCGTTCCACATGTGATGTTGCATAATATCGATGAGGAGGCATTTACGGTCGGGGATATCCCGGTACTTCCCGTGCTGGTCTATCACCTGCGGTTGCCCGTGTTCGGTTTCCGGTTTGGAAATTTTACATACATTACCGATGCAAACCGAATTGACAACGACCAAAAAGAAAAAATTAGGGGCTCAGATACACTTGTGATAAATGCCTTGCGGAAAACTGAGCATGTTTCTCACTTTACGCTCCGGGAAGCTATCAGCCTTATACAGGAACTGGAAATACCAAACGGGTATCTCACGCACATTAGTCACCAGATGGGAACGCATGAAGAAATCAGCAGAGAACTACCTGCAAACATCCACCTGGCATACGACGGCCTGCAATTGTTTTTTTGACCCGGAAAAAATCCGTGATTTCCCTTTTGCATTATTTCCCTCTTAGGTGTAACTTTTAGGAAAAGTTTAGTGTGAAAATAATTTCGGATTACTTTTCATTGACCAGTAAAGAGCGAAAAGGCTTTACTGTACTGGTTATTTTAATTGCGATTACTTTCACCTTTGCATTATTAATGGGAAGATTTTGGCCGCAGACCGGAATAACACCGGAGCAAAAAGAAAAATATGAAAGCATCATGGTTTCGTTGGAGAATTCAACTAAAGATTCTGCGGTTGAGGAAGAGTTTGCCATTGACCAGGATTATACACCGCCAGCGCACAATGTTCGCATAGAAAATTTTTATTTTGATCCGAATACTGCGTCTACCCGGGACTGGCAGAGGCTGGGTTTACGGCCAAAAACAATCGCAACTATACAGAAGTATATTGTCAAAGGCGGCAGATTTTATAAGCCGGCGGATCTTCAAAAAATATATGGATTACCAAAGCACGACGCAGAACGACTGGTGCCTTACGTACGCATTTTGAATGACAGACCTGAGGCGCCCCTTGCAAAAAACACAGAGGTAAAACAGACCCGGACCTTTCCAACGCCTGGTGAAATAGACGTTAACCAGGCGGATACGATCGGTTTGAAATCTTTACCTGGCATTGGTCCGGCTTTTGCCAGGCGCATCATCAATTTTCGAAACAGGCTTGGTGGCTTTTATTCAATTCACCAGGTGAGTGAAGTGTACGGTCTGCCTGATTCTACCTTTCAGAAAATTAAAAACCGGTTAATTATTGGCTCTCCTTCGATTAAGAAAATTGACATAAATAATGCCACGGCAGATGAATTGAAATCGCACCCCTATATTCGATATTCAATCGCCAATGCCATCGTAAATTACCGGGAGCAGCACGGCCCATACGCGGATATCACCGATCTGCAAAAGATTTTAATTGTCCCTGACTCGGTTTACCAAAAATTATTTCCTTACCTCATCGTTAAATAAACCAAAACATTGAGAAGTGATAAAACTAACAACCGTTAGCTTTATTTGATTCCAATTATCTTGCAACCCTAAAGTAAAAAAATGGATTTTAAGAAAAGCGAACTTACCGAGCAGGTGGCACATACAGCCAGGGATTTTGCCAGGCAATATATCGCCCCGCACGTGATGGAATGGGATGAAACACAGGAATTTCCGGTCAGTCTTTTTAAAGAACTGGGTAAAACAGGCATGATGGGCGTACTTGTACCCCAGGAATACGGAGGCACCGGCCTTTCTTATTTTGAATACTCGGTCATCATCCAGGAAATTTCGAAAGTGTGCGGTTCTATTGGATTATCATTGGCGGCTCATAATTCATTATGCACCGGCCATATCCTCAACTTCGGCAACGAACATCAGAAAAAGGAATTTTTACCAAAGCTCGCCTCTGCAGAATTCATTGGTGCCTGGGGGCTGACTGAGCCGGGAACAGGCAGTGATGCCGGCAACATGAAATGCATTGCCGAAAAAGAGGGTGACGAATGGGTGAT
>JBBQSI010000482.1:0-2985 GCA_038213975.1 Chitinophagales bacterium | reverse complement strand
TTCCGGTTCGCTGGAAGACCTGGAACTTGGCATTGAAACCATCAGGCGCAGGAGCGAAGGCTTGTTGAAATTTGCAGAAACCTACCGGAATCTTAATAAGATCACCACGCTGAATCTGCAAAAAATATTCGTTCGCGATCTTTTTGAAAGCCTTTACCAGCTTATGCAGCCGACACTGGAGCAGAAGAATATAGAGATGGATATCGTATTGAAGGATACTGACCTGATTTTGGTGGCAGACACAAACCTCGTTGAACAGGTGCTGATCAACCTGGTGGTAAATGCGATAGAGGTGGTTAAGGACAGGCCGGAGCCAACGATTGTACTGTCAGCAAATACTTTGCACAACAAAAAAGTGTTTCTCAAAGTATCCGACAATGGCGCCGGTATGAAAGAGGAGGTATTGGATAAAATTTTCATTCCGTTTTTTAGTACCAAGAAAAATGGTAGTGGTATTGGCCTGAGCCTCTGCAAACAAATTATGATGCTGCACAAAGGCAACATTCACGTGCAATCAATAGAAGGCCAGGGCACAGCCTTTACATTGCAGTTTTAATCTATAATTCTTCGACTAACTGGATACCGGTTTTTGTAAAATTTATCTTTTTCGCCTTATATAATTTGCCCGTTGCCATCTTAAAAGTTTTCTTGCTCATGGCGAAGAAGCTATAGATATCTTCAGGTGAACTCTTATCACTGTAAGGCAAATAGCCGTCATGCTCTCTTAATAAATCCAATACTTTACCTGCTTCATCTCCTACTCTCTCATAGCCCATCTTTCCTGCAACGACATCGATCAGAGTTTTCGATTTTGATTCATCGCTGTTAATATTTTTTATGAAGCCCGGGAAGGCGTCACCAATTTGGATATCGCGATAAATTTCGTTGAAGTGCAACATGCCTTTGTGTTGTTTGTTAATGATCACTTCATAGCCGATTTCGGTTCGCCTGTATACGATGAGGCTTACCTCATCATTCACCACAACCTGCAGGTTTTCATTTGTCAGATAAGGTTCGATCTTTTCAGTCGCTACAAGTCGCCCTGTCCGGTCGTCCATAATAATTTTCACGAGGTATTCGCCGCCGGGCCGCATGAAGTTGATCATCTTTGTCTTGGGGACAAAAATATCTTTCATAAGACCCCAATCCAGGAAGGCGCCGTGCTCTGTTAAGTTGACGGCTTTAAGTTTTACAATATCACCGAGAATTCCAAGCGGCGTTTCAGTAGTGGCAATGGGCCTGTCTTCACTGTCGTGGTAAAGAAAAACGGTAAGTTCATCACCGATTTTCAGACCTTCCGGCATATACCGTTTTGGCAGCAGAATACCTTCTGCACCGTCGTCAAGAAAAACCCCCATCTGTTTTTCCTTAATCACTTTTAGTGTATTGTACTCGCCAATTCGAACCAAGTTGCTGAATTTTGATCCCGATAGCTACCGGGAGAATGTGAATTATAAATTTTTAATTTTTCACCCATGCCCTTCGCAAAAATCGTAACCAATTTCCGTGCATCACATTTTCAATATCATCTTTTGTATATCCCCGTTGGGAAAGCAATCCGGGAATATTCTTAAGGTCGGCAATGGTTTCAAGATCATAGGGACATTGTTCTTTACCAAAAGCGCCATCAAGGTCAGAACCAATTCCGATATGAAGCGAATTGCCTGCCAACTGGCAAATATGATCCATATGATCAATCATGTTGTTGAGACTGCAATTCATTTCCTGCGGAGTCGACTTCCCACGCTCCCAGCCCGGCACCATCATCCACGCATCTAGTGGTCCGCCGATAACACCGCCCCGTTCAACAAGCACGCGGAGTTGGTCATCAGAAAACTGGCGGTTGTGATCTACCAGGGCCCTGGCGTTGCTGTGACTTGCCCAAACGTGTCCCCGGAAGTGATCCATGGCCTGCCAGAAGGCATCATCACACAAATGCGTAGCGTCAAGAATTATATTAAGGCGCTCCATTTCCTTGAGCAACTCAATACCTTTTGCTGACATTTCACCCTTGGCATCAGTTCCGTTTGCGTAGCGGCCCGGTCCGTAGTGCGCTGGCCCCAATGCCCGCAAACCATACGCAAAAGCCTTTTCGAGATAAGAAATTTCGACGAGGGAATCAGCGCCTTCGAGACTCAAAATATACCCTAAGGGCTGTTGCTTTTCAGAATCATCTTCCCAAAGAGAAATATGTTTTTCCAAAGATGCCGTGTCAGTCACCTGCACCATTTCGCCCTGAGCTTCCATCTCTTTATACCAAGCCACTTGACCCTGCGTCTGTGCCCAGGCCTGCCCCGGGGAATGCCAACCTGTTAGCTTATTATCTTTACTCACAAATCTTGCGATCTGCGTAGCGACTACCAACCCAATATTTCCGGCACGCAGCGCCGGCAAGGAGACAGTTGCATTACCACGGTCAGGCTTATCCGAAAGGCCGGACTCACGCTCGTTGATCCCGGCAACCGGTTGCGTAAGATCGCGGTTCCATTCCAGCGCATTCATTGCGAGATCGAGGTGAGCATCAATTACAAACATCTAATATTGAATTTTTCTGTCGCGTGCTATAATTTTCCATTTGCCCACTACCCTTTTATCTTTCACAATAAATGCCTCATCGTACAATGCGACTGTCGGACAAATATGGTAAGGCAAGCCATAAAAAATATCACCTTCCTTAATGGTCGACCAATCCCCACAGCCAGCAATTAAATGTTCTTCGCTTTGGCCCTTTACCGTAAGGTCAGGTTTGTTGAGAAAAGTGATTCGCTTTTCAATCAAATTTTCAGCAGCTACAGATTTATGGCCCGCATCAAGGCAAACTATGTTTTTTGCCGGCCTGGAAACGACCCTGGAAATTAACAGCGCTGCAGGCACGAAAGGTTGTTCCGGGCAATTTGTGAGATAGCCTTCGTCCCAAAAAACAAACGTGCCGGGACTACATTCCACGTCATCTCTTTTCGCATGGATTGGGAAGGTCGGCGAACC
>JBBQSI010000481.1:0-2987 GCA_038213975.1 Chitinophagales bacterium | reverse complement strand
TCCAAAAATGCCCACCGCAAGTTCTGCCCAGATAAGGAAAAGCAATACCAGAATGCCACCGCAGATGGCCAGGCGGTGTTCTATTTTTTTTACCTTTCTTAAAACAATTTCGCAAGCTATTCCGGTGCCGGATAGCAGGATACCCATTATTATAAAGTCTGGCAGTGACCAGTCAACTTCATCGGTGAATTGCATAGCTATAAATGGTATCAGCAACAGGGCTGGAACAGCGAGTAGGATACCGATCAATTTTTTGTTTTGAGTTAACATCATTTGTTTTTTTTGATTAATTAAATTTGTTTCTTCTTCTGTTTTTTTTTATAAATCATTATTCATCAGTTCTATCTTATCAAACAATTCGCCCACGCCAAATACCGCCCAGATGATAAAAATGCCCAGGAGAATTTTTAATACTCTTATTCCGGGAATTGAAACGCCTGTCATTTGTTTAAAGATTGCATTTACCGGGAGAAAATAAACGAAAGAAAGCAGTATCAGGAAAATGCCAAATCCGGCGGGTTCCCCCCAAAAAGTATTTATAACCCCGGCAGCTAAAACAGCTATGCCGAATAGCCAACTTATAATCTTCCCGATTATGGTTGTTTCGTTCGTTGAAATTTCTGATTTGTTATTCATATTTTTTTTTAAAAATGTGTTTGAATTATTTATCCAGCCGTGTGAACCTGATGTTGCGAACCACCGGGTTGCTATAGTTGTAGCCTGTAATTTTTCCTTCTTTATCCCGCAAAAAACGCAAGGTCATCATGCCCACCATAAAAGTGTCATGATCGACCGGTTTTAAATGCAGAGCCTTTGCAGGGTTACGATAAAAGCGCACCACCAGGCCGCCTTTTTCAGGAACCACCTCAAGGACCGATCCCATTTCGTTGCTTTCATATTGCCCGGCAAATGCGTTCAATTCGGAAGCTGCAGGTGTATAGGCCTGGGCGCGGCGATACCGGATCTTTTCACCTTCCTTCGTCTTGATTTCGAACTGGTCAGCTGAGAGGAATTGTAATTCGAACTCAGCCTGTGACATGAAAAAAGGAGAGGCTCTCTGGTTTCGGAAACGGTCGCTGGCCAAGGCAATAAGTGGGCCGCCTCCGGCAATGGCCAAAGTGTTTTTGTTGACGGCTAGACGCAACGGCTGGCTGGTTTGCTCGTTGAAAAAAAGACCCGCCCTGTCACTCAGGTCGCTTACTGCTATGCTGGCACCTCCGGCATTCGCGTCCGGAGTATTGTTCTCTGCAGCTGCAGGGGGTAGAAATAAGTCGAAGATACGGTTTGCGTAAGCCGAGCTTGCTTCTCCGTCTGCATTGCACATGATGGCAATGGAGAGTCCGTGTTCAGGAAGACGAACCGCAAGGGTGCTGTACCCGGCTGCCCCGCCGCTATGCCATACCAGTTTGTCTTCGCCGCGGGTATCCACGTTAAGCCCACGGGCATATCTTAGCTTCCTGCCATTATTTAATGTTGCTGGTTCCTGTAGCTGTTGGGTGACGAATGTGCCAAGGGTGTTGTTTGTCAGGGCCTCATTCCAAATCAGCAGGTCGCTTGCAGTGGTCATGAGGGCACCGCCGCCGCCGCGATCATTACCAAATAGCATATCAAGTTTCCAGTGATCTTTCACTTTTTTGTATGCGAGGGCCCGGTTCCTGACAAGGTCCGTCATGTCTGTGAGGTAAGTAGTAGACTTCATTTTAAGGGGTTCCCACAAACGTTTCTGCGTGAAGTCTGAAAACGACATCCCGCTGGTACGTGCTACGATTTCTTTGAGTAGTACATACCCACTGTTAGAATAAGACCATTCCTCACCCGGTTCGAAATTGAGGCCACGTTGACGTAAGGTCATTGTCAGTGCATCGGGATCTCCCTCGGTCAGTGGCCTTATCCCGGTCCAGTCCCGAATCCCACTGGTATGGGTCAGCAAGTGGTCCAGTGTGATCTTGTGACCGTAGTCAGGCAGTTCCGGAATATATTTTCTTACATCTTCTGATAAAGAAAGGCTCCCATCTTCAACCAGGAGGAGAACAGATGCTGCTACAAACTGCTTCACCACTGATCCAGCATCGAGTACGGAGTTTGGGCTTAAAGGAACGTCGCGTTCCAGGTCGGCCGAGCCATAAGCCCTGTTCACGATCATCTTTCCTTTCTGAGAGACGGCGCATACGCAACCAGGTGTGGCTGGTGTGGCCCAATTGAACAGGGTGTCTATCACATTCATTTTATCCTGTGCATACGTGGTTGTACCGATAAATAGGGCAATAATTACTGACGAGACCAGTAGTAAATAGCGCATCTTTCCAGACTTATCTGTACCGTTAGATTTGGTAAGATTATATATTCTATTGGATGATTTGAACAGTTTTGGAAAGTAATTGGATAAGCGGAACATTGAAGATTCCATAGCTTTTTTGCAGGTTGGTTGATTCTTTACCATTGATTTTACAATTTTTAAATATTATTTTTTTTGTTTGTTCTGCCCGTTTAGGACTCTTTTTACTTTTTCCATAATCGGGATTTGACATTCCCTGGATTATTCACAAAAAAGCGCTTTGTAATTCAAAGTTAAATAAAAGTACTTTGTATTTCAAAGTAAATTGGAAAATATTTTTTTCACCCGGGCATTTTTTGTGAAATACTGAGTTTCGCCTGAACATTTCTTTCGATCACAGGGATTTATTGTCTTTCAAGCCGTAAGGGAAAGAAACATACTACTAGAAAAATCACAAACTCCGTCCTTGTCTTTCTGACCGCAGGGAAGAAACTATTACGCTGCATCATACAAGATGGTTCGTTCATCGCCATAACCAAATCAAACTATCACAGATTTTTCAAACTCACTTTGGTCTGAAGGGAACCGAAGGATTATTCTTGCCCGTAAATAAATTCGACTCCGGTTTTCAATCAACTTTATATCTTTATCAGGTTTGCTTCATACCAGGTGAAATGCTATTCATTCCACAATGTCAATCATTAAAAAATGA
>JBBQSI010000480.1:0-3002 GCA_038213975.1 Chitinophagales bacterium | reverse complement strand
TAATTCAATTGATCTTGCCATCATGGTGGATGTGTATCACGAACTGCAGTTTCCGCATCAAATGTTGCAATCCCTCAAAGAAGCCCTGAAGCCTGGCGGAAAAATTTTGTTATTGGAATATAGGGAAGAAGATCCTATGATCCCTATCAAGCCCCATCATAAAATGTCAATCGATCAGGCTAACAAAGAAATGCAGGCGAATGGGTTTGAATTAGATTATGATGGTGAGTTTTTGCCCATTCAACATTTTCTGTTGTACAAAAAGAAGCTTTAGTCTGTCGTTCTTCCAATTAACGCGAAGAAATGCCGCTAGATATTATCCAAAGAAAAAAGCCATAGGAACACCCATGGCTTTTTTAAAACTGGATTCAAAAAAAATTATTTCGACAACTGGCCCCTGACCGCGCCCCCCGGGTACATGGGGTTGTGTACGTTCACATAATATTGATCAGGATTTTGGATAATGTTCTTAAGTAAAGCACGATCAATCCCGGTAATTGTCCCGCTGGAAGAACCAGACGTAGGAGCCATAAGGGCAATTACCACAGGTCCTGCAACACCGGCGGGAGCCAAATGTATATGCGCTGCTGTAGCTGGATCAATATTCGAGACAGTAAGTTCGTAACTTAATGAGCCCTGGCCGAGATTAACGGTAATACGCGCCATTCCTGAACCATCCGGATCGCCCATATTTGGAACTTCGTTTGCTCCGCTGAGATGAGAGGTAAGTGGCCGGCCACCGACTTCTCCTTTCGCTGCGCCAACTTCAGTTGCACTGTTTTCAGCGATGTCAGGTTGCAGAGGGCTGTCTTTCGTGCAGGAAAAAAGGGCGAAGGCAGTAAGGAACGAGAAAAAAATCTTCTTCATGTTTTTGATTTTAAAAAGTACAAAATAATAATGATTCCGCTTCATAGCCGACATACTTAGAACAATCGGCATTTGGCGAGCTTGCAGGTTTTTTAAACTGCACGTTACTAAGGGGGATATTCTATTTCCTGCGTAGCGGGAGGGGCAATATTTCTAATATACGTGAAAAAATGAGTTCTGGTTGCCTGTTGTTAAAAAAAAGATAAACTAACGCTATTGTATACACGTGAAAATCTCTCCATCAGCGTGGCTCAGAAGGAATGTAAGGTAAAGAAATTCAAAACTAAACGGCACACTTTTCATGGTAATTGATCAGGTGAATGGGTGTCCTTTCAAATTCGAAGCCGTTATACACATTCCTGATTTCACCGAGCACGGATAAAATCTCTTCAGGTGATTTCAGCGTCACCAGCTTTAACCTGTATTCTTTGATATTCGGCAGGCCTTTCAGGTAATTCGTATAGTGCCGGCGCATTTCGTTAATACCTACAATCTCACCTTTCCATTCTAAAGATTTTCTAAGGTGCTTCTCACACACTGCCACCCTGTCGTCGATCGTCGGCGCGGCGAGCAGTTTGCCGGTTTTTACGTAATGCGCGATTTCCCTAAATATCCAGGGATAGCCAATAGCTGCTCGTCCAATCATGATGCCATCAACGCCATAACGGTTCTTGTATTCGACCGCTTTTTGCGGTGAATCAATATCCCCGTTACCAAATATTGGAATCTTAATGCGTGGGTTGTTTTTTACTTTGGCTATCAGTGTCCAGTCTGCTTCTCCTTTGTACATCTGCGTGCGTGTACGGCCGTGAATGGCGAGCGCTTTTATCCCCACGTCCTGCAAACGCTCAGCCACATCTTCTATGTTTTTGGTCTGCTCATCCCATCCAAGCCGCGTCTTTACCGTCACAGGAAGGCTCGTGCTCTTCACCACGGCATCGGTTAACCGAACCATTAATGGTACGTCCTTCAATACGCCGGCACCAGCACCGCGACAGGCAACTTTCTTTACCGGGCAGCCAAAATTGATATCGAGCAGATCAGGATTTGTCGCGTCTACAATTTTCGCAGCAAGGCTAAGGCTTTCTTCGTCTCCGCCGAAAATTTGAATGCCGACTGGTTTTTCGTAGTCGTAAATGTCAAGCTTACGCTTGCTTTTTATCGCGTCCCTTATTAATCCCTCACTACTTATAAACTCAGTATACAAAAGATGTGCACCATTATCCTTGCAAACAGCCCTGAAAGGAGGGTCACTCACGTCTTCCATCGGCGCGAGAAGTAAGGGGAAATCAGGGAGTAGTATGTTTCCAATGGAGGGCATCAGGTTGGGGAATCAGTCTGGGTCAGGATATGCAAAAAGTAACGGTCATTTATATTTACAAGGAAAGATTATAATTGTCGAAGCCCTTTCACACAGCAACGTCTCAAAGGCTACTACTTATCCCTGATAAGGCTGTAAATTTACGCACTTAAAAATTGAACATGCGTGTTGACAGGAATTCGAAAGATATCAGTTACCCGGCCCAGTTTGGGATGTTGATTGGCCTAATCGGGGTAGGGCTAATTGTTGGTGCAGTTATCTCTCTGCTGATTTGGTCTGCGATGACGGGGAAATCTGCATTTTCGATGCCAGACGAAATGTTGAAGCCTGAAAATTATTATGCAATTGTAGTCATCCAGGCAGTATCCACGCTCTTTATGTTTTTCCTTCCGGTGTATGCTGTAGCAAAGATTTGTTACTACCGGCCCAATCAATTTTTAGGATTCACGCCAAAAATTACAGGCAGGCAGGTGCTGGTAGTCGTAGGGATTTTATTGCTCACTTTTCCGCTTTCGGGATCCCTGGCAGGGCTAAACGAGATCATTCCAATACCTAAAAACTGGGCAGACAAGTTCAAAAAGCTGGAGGATGCGCGGGCTGTCCAGGAAGCAGCGATGATCAATATTGATAGCTTTGCCAAGTTTGCAATCTCGCTGGTACTGATCGGCTTTCTGCCAGGCATATTCGAAGAAGTTTGTTTTCGATCGGGCATGCAAAATATTATGACCCGTTGGTTCAAGGGTCCCTGGGCAGCAATTATAATTACCTCGATAATTTTCAGCCTTATTCATCTCTCTTACTTTGGATTTCTCGT
>JBBQSI010000479.1:0-3008 GCA_038213975.1 Chitinophagales bacterium | reverse complement strand
ATTGAAGATGCTTTTGATATGCTTCTGCAAAATGATGCAGTACTTGGCCCTGCCCATGACGACGGCTATTATTTGCTTGGCATAAAAAAAATGTACGCTGAGTTATTCAGCAATATTAAATGGAGTACTGATAAAGTATTGTCTCAAACTCTTGCTGCATGTGAGCATGCGGGACTCTCATACGGACTTCTGCCTAAACTTATAGATATTGATACAGAAGCCGATCTGAACAGCATGCAGCATTTCTTCTCCCGAAAAGATGCGACATGATCAGCATCATCATACCCACATATAATGAAGCAGATCAAATTAAAAACACTATTAAAAAAGTAAAGGAACTTTCTTCCGGTGAGGAAAAAGAAATAATAGTAACCGACGGTGGCAGCGTGGATGAAACGATAACAATTGCCAGAGCATGCGGTGCAAAAATAATTGTGAGTGAACGCAAAAGCAGGTCCGCACAAATGAATGGTGGCGTACGGATTTCAGCGGGAGAGATCCTCTATTTTCTTCATGCAGACAGCATTCCGCCAAAGGATTTTATTCCGCAAATTTTAAGGGCTCATGAACGCGGCGCTGCAAGCGGTTGCTTCCGTTTAAAATTTGATCATGAACATTGGTTTTTAAAAGCGAATGCATGGTTTACCAGGTTTGATATAAATGGTGTACGCTTTGGTGACCAGAGTTTATTTGTAACCAAAGACGTATTTGATAAAAGCGGTGGTTTCCGCGAAGACCTGCTGATGATGGAGGACCAGGAAATTATTCACCGCATAAAAAAGCACGGCAGGTTTACTGTAATGAATGATGTTGTCACCACTTCTGCCCGAAAATATATTGATAACGGCATATTCAGGATGCAGGGTATATTTTATCGGATCTGGGGGCTTTATTACCTGGGCTATTCTCAGGACCGATTATTGAAGCTGTATCGAAGATTGATCCGCAACCACAAATTGTAGAATCATAAAGAGGAAAGCCGATCCAAAAATATTTTTATGAAACGAGCCTTAACGAATTTTGATACTAAACGAAAATGATGATTGGGGAACAATTAATATCGGGAACAATTAAAATGTACACATGAAGCCAAATGATGAAAATGCAAAGTTGCCACCGGCTGAGCGGCCATTCAGGATACTGATCATTTCCGGCTCTGACAGAAGACAATACAACTGTCCCGGTGTAGACAGTAAATCAAGAACGCTCATGCTGAAAATGGCGGAAATGCTGCCGCAAGATTGGGAAATAGATTATGAGGATCTGGGAAATGTATATGCCAGGGCACGGATTCAAAGTTGTAATGCATGCGTTTCTACTTCAATGGCATTGTGTGTTTACCCTTGTAATTGTTATGAAAAAGACAGCAGCAAAGAGTCTGATCTCATGTGGGATTTGGATATGTATGCACGGTTCGATATGGCAGATGCATGGGCGATCATAGGGCCCATAAACTGGTACAGTTGCAGCTCAAATTTGAAGTTGATGTTTGACCGCATGGTATGTATGAACGGGGGTAATCCGGATGAAAAAACCATTGACCATAAGAACCCGGAAAAGGCAATGGCGCTGGAGCACACTGAAGAATGGGCAACATTAAGCATGAATCACCTGGAAGGAAGAACAGCAGCATTCTTTTGCTACGGTGATGAAGGCGGTGATGAAATGGATGAAAACAATATTCCGAAAATACTGGAGCATAAAAATTATTTTGACGGGGAAGCAGAGCCTTTTGAAAATGAACGCAACGCATACGCACCCCTTGTATGGCAATGCCGGTATGGTGGCGTAGAGGTCCCCGATAATTTATGGGCACATGCTACATCGGGCAAAGGAAAAAAGTACAGCGATAATCAGGCAGAAGATCTCGTTAAGGATAATGATTTTATGCAGACCTTTAATACCTGGGTAAAAGATTTTGAATTATTTGTTGGTAAGAAAGGTAAAGTACAACCAAACAAACACCGGTCATTCGGGTATAAAGCACCGGGGCATATCCGGGCAAATGTACAGGATGGGATAAGGTATTTTAAAATGATGACGGGGAATGCCCCTGAAGGATCTTCGCCGCAGATACAGGACGACATGGGTTTGAATAAAGATGCAACATGGCACACTAAAAAGGGCGAAGGAGAAAAATTAAGAGAAGATGATTAAAACCATTTTTGATATTTACGGCGGAATTATTCTTGCAGTATTATTTGTAATCCTGCTTATTTCAGAAAGTAAATTTGAACTGCGGAAGAGGGTACAGAACAGGTGGAAAAGAATGCTTATCAATTTTGTGGTGGCTATACCTGCTTTTGTAATGTTACGCTTACTGTTTATTCCTGCAATGGTTTGGCTTGCGATGCAAAACAGCCATTGGCAAATAGGGCTCAATTATTTGTTTCAGGCGCCGCCGCAGGTGAAGTTTTGTATAGCTTTTCTGTTGTTGGATTACAGCAATTATTTATGGCATATTTTATTGCACAAGCTTCCTATCCTTTGGCGGTTTCACCTGGTGCATCATACGGACAGGGATCTTGACATAACCACAGCCTTTCGTTTTCATTTCGGTGAGATGATAGGATCTGTCGCGTTTCGGGGAATGGCGGTGATCTTAACCGGTGCATCACCGCTTATGATCCTCATATATGAAATTGTTTTTGAAGCTGCAACGCAATTTCATCACAGCAATGTGAAACTTAATTTCAGGCTGGAAAAGGCCATCAACAAATTAATAGTAACACCAAGAATGCATGGCATTAATCATTCTGTTGTACAAAATGAAACAGACAGCAATTATTCTGTGATCTTTTCTTTTTGGGACAGAGTGCATAAAACAATTCGGTTGAACATTTCCCAGCGGGAAATTGTTATAGGTGCTGCAGGTTACCCTGACCAAAAGGAATTAACGATAGGCAATCTTTTAATAGGTATAGGCGTTTAGATAACAATATTAATTAATTGACATCAAACGAATTGGTTCATTTTTTACCATCCGTTTGATGAGTAAATCGAAAGTT
>JBBQSI010000478.1:0-3025 GCA_038213975.1 Chitinophagales bacterium | reverse complement strand
ACACGATAAGGAAGGCGATAGCAACCAGCAAATCCAAGCTTTCCCAGTTTTGTGCGCCGGGTGGCGGTTATGCAGTCAGTTTTATTGAGGTGGGAAAAAGCGAAACCAAAGGAATTAAAAAACTATAACTTTTAAAAACATACAAATGAAAATAATCGTCACTGGCTCACTGGGCCATGTTGGAAAGCTACTAACACAACAGTTAGTAAAACCGGGGAATGAAGTGGGCGTCATAACCAGTTCACCGGGAAGAAAAGGAGCTATCGAAGCTGCGGGCGCAAATGCGTTGATTGGCTCACTGAAAGAGGCAGATTTTTTAGCCGACTCATTTGCGGGCGCTGAAGCCGTGTTTGCGATGGTGCCTCCAAATTTCGGCGAGTTTGACCAGGTAAACTATTACCATAGGATTGGAGGCAATTATGTGACGGCTATAAAAAAAGCCGGGATAAAAAAAGTCGTCCACCTGAGTTCTATAGGTGCTAACCTCGAAAAAGGTACCGGCTTTATTTTAGGTTCGCATCGCGTGGAATCCATGTATGATGAAGAGCTAAAGGATATAACAATCGTTCATTTGCGGCCGGGATACTTCTATACCAATCTCAACAATTTCGCGGATGTAATAAGACATGCAGGTTTTATTACTGCAAATTATGGCGGTGATGATAAGATGGTGATGGCCGCTGCAGATGACATCGCAGATGCCGCTGCAGAAGAACTAACAAGTGGGAGTGCAGAAAATAAAATACGCTATATCGTCAGTGACGACCGCACCGGCAACGAAGTCGCTTCTGCACTTGGAGAAGCCATCGGTAAGCCAGGCTTGAAATGGATCACTTCTACCAATGAGCAAATGAAAGAGGGCATGGGAAAAAATGGAATGCCGGCGGAAATCGTTGACCTTTTCGTAGAGATGGGAGGCGCCATTCACAGCGGCGAAATCAGGAAACATTTCGATGAAACCGGCCCGCATAAATCCGGCAAAATAAAAGTGGAAGATTACGCAAAAGACTTCGCGAACATCTACGGGCATGCATAGGTGCCGCAGCATTGCCACGCCTTTTCATACCATTTTTCAAAAGACTATTAGTAACTTTCAATAATGAAGTATTTGATTGTAATTGTTGCTAGTTGCTTTATAGTTGCCTTTACCCATGCGCAGACATCCGGAAAGTCCAACCATCAACAACCCAACATTCTCTGGATTACCTGCGAAGACATTTCTCCTTACATCGGCGCTTATGGATTCAAAGGTGTCAGCACGCCCAACATTGACCAGCTTGCAAAAGAAGGCGTGCGGTATAATAAGGTTTACACGGTCGCCGGTGTCTGTGCCCCGAGCCGTTCTGCTATGATCACTGGCATGTATCCCATGTCCATTGGCACGCAACACATGCGCACCGCCGGCAATCCAAAATATCAGCCAGTGCCTTCTTATGCTGCGGTGATTCCTTCGTATGTAAAATGTTTCCCGGAGTACTTACGCAAGGCAGGATATTATTGCACTAACAATGAAAAACAGGATTACCAGTTTACGCCACCTGTTACCGTGTGGGATGAAAATGGCCCGGGCGCCTCTTTCAGAAACCGACCTTCAGCCAAACCTTTCTTTGCTGTATTCAATTTTTTCATCACGCACGAGTCGCAATTGTTTAGTCGCAAAGACAGCTTGCTGGTGGATCCCGCCAGTGTATCTGTGCCCCCACTTTATGTGGATACCAAAACGGCACGGCAGGATGTTGCCCGCATGCTCACGAACGTGGAACGAATGGATCAGCAAGTGGGTGATCTTTTGCAAATATTGAAAGATGATGGCTTGTATGACAATACGATCATTTTCTTTTTCAGTGATCATGGGGGTATGCTGCCCTGGACGAAGCGCGAAGTGCTGGAGCGGGGAACACATATACCATTCATAATCCGCCTGCCGGACGCTGCACAGGCCGGCGAAACGAATGATGATTTGATCAGCGCCGTCGACTTTGCCCCAACTGTGTTATCGCTTGCCGGCATCACACCGCCCAACTATCTACAGGGACAGGCATTTCTCGGAGAGCAGAAGAAAAGTCCCCGGAAATATGTGTATGCTGCAAGAGACCGTATGGATACCGACTACGATCGGGTACGCATGGTGCGGGACAAACAGTACATGTATCTCTTTAACTATATGCCTGAAAAGCCCTACTATCAAAATAGTGAATACCGCCTCAGCATACCAATGATGAAAGAAATACTGGCGCTGCGGGATGAGGGAAGACTCGATAGCAACCAGGCGCGGTGGTTTGCCACCAAGCCCGTGGAAGAGCTGTATGATGTTACCAGCGATCCCTATGCCTTTCATAACCTGGCCGCCTACCCGAAGTATAAAAATAAATTGGATGAGATGCGAAATGCATTTCAAGACTGGACAAAAAAAGTGGGCGATAAAAGCGCCATTGCGGAAAGAGAGATGATATGGCAAATGTGGAACGGTGCGGACGAACCGCCGGCTACGGCCATGCCGCAGGTGATACCGGCAAAAAACGGGGTGACGCTCAAGTGTGCAACAGAAGGAGCCTCCATAGGCTACCGTGTGATAAGGGCAGGTGACACACCCGGGCCGGAACAGCATCCTATCCAGTCCTGGGATCAGGGCTTTGCTGCCGGAAGAAAAAATGAAGGCACCGTTGCCGCTAAACCAGTTTGGCAGGTATACAACCAACAAGTGATTCCACTTAGCAAAGGCGATCTGTTGCTGGTAAACGCCATGCGCATCGGCTACAGTCCGGCCGTCATGGGCTACCAGGATGGAAAGATGATCACCTATACGGAAGAAAAGTAATGGAACGGTGAAACCATTTTTCTTGTAAAGCAGCCTGGCGCTACTTCCCGCTTATTTATTTAGGTTTCACCATCACCGGGCATACAAAAGAATAACCGTCAGAATGATCCCGGCCAAAGTGAAATAAATCCCTTTTTTGAAAATAGCTGTTTTAGGCATAAACATCCAGAAAGAAGAGAAGACGAAAAACAGCAGCGAAAGGCCGAA
>JBBQSI010000477.1:0-3029 GCA_038213975.1 Chitinophagales bacterium | reverse complement strand
CTTCACCGTTATGCGCATACGTTACCTCAAATCCATAGAGTGAAAGCGTGTCTTTTAAAATTTGGCAAAGCTCAACCTGGTCTTCTATCAATAGGATTGGTATCATGTTATTTGGGTAGTGTAATGATAAATTCAGTTCCTGATTGCAATGTTGAATTCAGTGTGATTTTGCCCGAATGTTTTTTAACGATTGTGCTCACATAATATAATCCAAGGCCAAACCCTTTAACAGGCTGTGCATCACCCTGCGGTACACGGAAAAACTTTTCGAATATATTTTTGATGTATTGCGGTGGTATTCCCATCCCTTTGTCACGAATCTTAATGATTGTTTCACGTTGACTTTCTACAAGGTCAATACTGATATCTGCAGATACATCGGAATATTTTATGGCATTATCTATTATGTTATGAAAGGCGCTTTCCAGAAGAAGCCTGTCACCATGTATGTAAACAGGGCTTTCTGCAGTTAACCGGAAGTTGATGGGTTTTCCCTGAAAAACGTCGTAGCTTTTTATAAGTTCACTGAACAGGAGTTGCAGATTTATTTTTTCTTTTTTCAGGGAGAATTCTGAAATATCTCCTACCGCCGATTCCAGGATCCTTTCCACAAACTCATCCAGGAGCTGTAACTGCCTTTGGCTTGTATGCATGTAAAAGTCGGTTCGTTCCGTCGGGGGGACATGATGTGCCAATGCCTGCAATCCTGCTGAGGCAAGGGTTATCGGCGTTTTCATTTCATGTGTAATATTATTAATGAAATCTGTCTTCAGTTCATTTATCCTTTTTTGTCTCCTGATCGTTTTGTATACAAACACGAGTGCGGTATTACTGATGAGCAGTATGAATGCGAAAGCCAGCAGCGGCCATAAGAGGTCCTTTTTAAAAAAAGTTTGGTCAGATTTCACATCCGCATAGATGAAAATATTGGAGTTGAAAGGCAGGCGTTGCGGACCCGTCGAGTATTGATATGCTTTGTTTCTTTTCTTATTCCAGGTGTCCTGAACCATTTGTCGCTCAAGTTTTTTGCGTTCCGCTTTTATGGTATCAAGGCGGTACGCAGCATGTACACGTTTGGCATGAAGCGCTTTCCGGAAAAGGCTGTCAAAAAGATTTAAGTCTATTGTCTTGAAGGTGGGGCTGTTTATAATTAATTCTATAAATGCGGCCGGAACAGTATCAGTGATCATGGATGTAATAGGTGCGCTCAACGTAGCACTTTGCGAATCGGGCCGGGTTGCCTCTGTGTTTTTTGAAGCATAAGTAATCCGTGCATGTTTGGGTAAAGCTGCGCTGTCAACCACTTTCAGCTTATGGTAATCAGAAAGCGAATTTATCAATGCAGATGAAGTGGCAAACCTGAACTTATTCTTCGATTCTGCGATCCGTTGCCAGATGAGGTAGGCTTGGATGCTGTTAAAAAATATGAAGAAGAAGAGAATGAATAGAGAAGCTACCCCGGCAGATTTTTTCATCATGTAGAATTGAGGCGGCAAGGTAAGCGGGATGTATCATTACACCAACCCGTTTATCCTTGGATTTGGTGTTTATTTGATGCGTATTCTGCCGGTTATCACACATTTATCTTCATTTATCTTAATTAAGTTGAATTGGCCGGTATTCGTTCAAGGATGTATTTCTTTTGGCATCTGAGAAGAGCATAAAACGAATGGTGATCTTTTTTGAACAAATGAATAAACATAAAATGAACACGAATAAGAACATCGGTTACATCTGTAAAACAGGCTTTATGCTGGCAGCCTGTATGGCTATATTTAATTGTGTAAAAGCACAGGAGTTTACAATAAAAGGCAGGCTGGTTGATAGCGCTTCGGCGCAGCCGGTCTCTTCTGCAACTATAAATTTTCAAGAATCGGAGAAAAAAATATCCCGGACAGTTGTATCTGATCAGAACGGCTCGTTTCAAACCGCCCTTGCACCGGGCAGGTACAGGCTGATGATCACGCATAGCGGTTTTAGAAAAAAAGCATTGCCGGTAAAGGTAGAAGATCAGAATGCAGACATGGGCACCATACAGCTTGTTACAATGGTGAAAAAGCTGGATGGTGTAACGGTTACCGCTTCCAAACCCATGGTGGAACAGCAAGGTGACAGGTTAATATATAATGTGGAAGAAGATCCTGCCGCAAAATCCGAATCAGCAAGTGACATATTGCGCAAGACTCCTTATGTAAGTGTGGATGGAGACGGAGAAATTCAGGTGAACGGGCAGACTAATTTCAGAGTTCTTTTAAACGGAAGGGAAACTGCTTTATTTTCTCAAAATGTAAAGGATGCTTTAAAAGGATTTCCCGGAGCTACTATTTCGCGGATAGAGGTTATTACCTCGCCCTCGGCTAAGTATGATGCAGAAGGTGTAGGTGGTATTATCAATATCATTACTAAAAAGAAGCTGGCCGGTTATAACGGAACTGTCAATGGAAAAATTCTAAGCATTGGGAATAAGTCAGCCGGGTTTAATTTCAATCTGAAAACCGGCAAGCTGGGTATATCCGCATTGTATAATCGCATCAGCAATAGTGGTTTACGCTCCGATCAGTTTGCTGTTACAACGCCTGCTTACCCGATTGCTTTTGAAAGCAGAAAGGTAGGCGGAGAGCGGGAAACCAAGCTCTTTCACCATCAGGCAAACCTGGAACTTAGTTATGACCTTGATAGTACTAACACGCTTGTTGTTTATGGAAGTATGGGCAGGAACAGAAATGAAGCTATGAATCAGTATGCCATCAATACGATGTTTACAAACGGGAATTCAGATACAGACCCTTATCTCTTGGAGACCGGGATGGTAATGCCTTCACATGGTTTTGGTACAGACTTTATCCGGAAATATAAAGGGAAACCGCAAAAGGAATTGAGTGTCCGCTTTAATGCAATATATAATACGAATCGTTTTTTCTCTGACAGCCGCCAGGAACTTGGCGCTGCAGATCGGTTTCTCCTTAACCACAGCGAGGCATTCAACAGTGAATACACGTTGCAGTCAGATCTCATAGAGCCGATTAACA
>JBBQSI010000476.1:0-3045 GCA_038213975.1 Chitinophagales bacterium | reverse complement strand
TCGAAAAGGGGTTACTCCTGAATTGGGTCGCAGTATTTATCAGGTCATTAATGTTTCCTGCGTCCTGAACCGAAAGGAAATTTCTCAATATGTTTCTGAGTTGAGCTGTAAATGTATTGATAAATCACTTTATCATGCATTCACATACCCTGCGGAAGCACTTTCAAGGGAGCGGACCTCGTCTGCCAAAGCCTCAAGGAAAATGTCTGCTTCTTCGCGGGTGAGAGCAAGCGATGGGAGCAGCCGGATGACATTTGGTTTCGCTTCGCCAGTAAATATTTTGTGTTTGTGTAACAGATTTTTTTTCAAACTTTTTAATTCTTCCGGAACGTCGAAGCCAATCATCAGCCCCCTGCCCCGCAGATTTTGCAAGGCATCAATTTTCTTTATTTCTTCCATGAGGTATGCGCCGACTTCCATGGCGTTGTTCATCAAACCATTTTCGTCGATGATCTCTAAAACTGCTAACGCCGCTGCGCAGGCAAGGTGGTTACCACCGAACGTAGTTCCTAACATAAAATGTTTCGGGCGAATCGTGGGTGATATTGATATGCCGGCTACGGGGAAGCCATTGCCCATTCCTTTAGCCATGGTATAAATATCTGCTTTGACATCGGCGTGGTCATGTGAGTAGAACAGGCCGGTACGTCCGTAGCCGCACTGCACAGAATCCGCAATAAAAATACTTCCATATTGGTCACAGAGTTTCCTGATCAGCTGCAGGAAAGGAGTACTGGCAACATTGATTCCGCCAACGCCCTGGATGCCTTCAATAATTACGGCACAGATTTCTTTGCCATTGTTGTCGAAGTAGTTCTGCAGAGCTGGTTCATCATTGAAAGGCAAAAAAACTATATTTTCTGTTTGATTCACCGGGGCCACAATATTTGGATTATCTGTAGCCGCAACCGCGAGTGAAGTGCGCCCGTGAAATGCTTTTGAAAATGAAATGATTTTCTTTCTTTTATTATAAAAAGAGGCGAGCTTGAGCGCATTTTCGTTGGCTTCTGCGCCGGAGTTACAGAGAAATAGCTGATAATCATTTTTGCCGGAAACCGTTCCTAATTTATCAGCTAATTCCTGCTGCAAAGAAATGATTACAGAATTTGAGTAGAACGCAATTTTCTCCAACTGCTTCTCAATACGCTTCACCCAGCGCGGATGCGTATGCCCGATACTGATCACTGCATGACCGCCATACATATCCAGGTATTTTGTTCCCGCTTTGTCCCAAACATATGAGCCCGATGCCTGCACGATTTCTATATCGTTGAGCGGATAAACATCAAAGAGTTCCATAACTATAAATTTTTCTCCTAAAAATAATTAGCTTTCAGCCTGAGGCCGGCTGTCTCGTCCAGCCCAAACATCAGGTTCATATTTTGTAATGCCTGGCCGCTTGCACCCTTCAATAAATTATCGATCGCGGAATGCACAACGAGTACCTCTCCTTCTTTCTCCAAATGAACAATGCAGTTGTTCGTATTCACCACCTGCTTCATAAAAATGGATTTATTGCTCAGCAAGGTGAAAGGATGATCCTGGAAATATTCCCGGTAAAGCTGCTCCACCTCGTCAAGCGGGAGATCGCATTTTAGCTGCGAAGACACAAATATTCCCCTGGCGAAATCTCCACGCCAAGGCACGAAGTTCAGATTTACTTTGGCTCCTGAAATTTGTTGCAATGTTTCCCCTATCTCCCCGAGATGCTGATGGGAAAGCGTTTTGTAGGCCTGGATATTATTTTGCCGCCAGGAAAAGTGTGACGTCGCTGAGAGGGACTGACCAGCGCCGGTAGACCCTGTGATACCAGTGGCATAGACATCGGTGAGGATTTTTTTCGCTGCGAGTGGTAAAAGCCCCAATTGAACAGCCGTGGCGAAACAACCGGGATTAGCTATATTTTTTGCTTCCCTGATCTTATCACGGTTTACTTCCGGCAAGCCGTAGACGAAATTCCTTGACCTAAATTCTCTTTCTTCATTTAGCCGAAAATCCTGGGAAAGTGAAATTACTTTTACGTGTGGGTTCAACTCGTTTAGTTCAATAAATTTTTTCCCTTCACCGTGGCCCGTGCAAAGGAAAAGTACATCGATATCATCTTTTAGCTCACCAGAAAAAAAGAGGTCAGTAGATGCCTGCAGGTCTTCGTGCACGGCATAAACCGGTTTGCCGGTATTGCTGTTGCTGTGAATAAAAGAGATGGAAGAATTTGGGTGATTTAAGAGGAGCCTGAGCAATTCTCCGCCTGTGTAGCCGGCGCCGCCAATTATCCCAACTTTAACCTGTGTGGCCATCAACGCTGTTTTTTACTGCGTGGTAGATAGCAGTTTGGTTCCCAAATATTTTACTGAATCCTCTTACATCATCGCCACTCCAACCAGTATTTTCTTCTCCATATTTTCCAATTTTGCTGCTCATAAGATCGAAAGGAGATTCAATACCCGTCACCTGGAAGCGATAAGGCATCAATTGGACATACACGTTCCCAATAACCTGCTTTTGTGAGGAAGAAAAAAATGCTTCAATGTCACGCATAACGGGGTCGAGTACCTGCCCCTCGTGCAGCCAGTTGCCGTAAAATTCAGCCAGCTGATTTTTGAGATTCAACTGCCATTTGGTAAGCACATGCTTTTCGAGAGCATGATGCGCTTTGATAATTACTACAGGAGCCGCAGCTTCAAATCCAACACGGCCTTTGATGCCGATAATGGTATCTCCGACATGTACATCCCGGCCGATCCCATATGGGCCAGCAAGGGTTTGCAATTTTTTGATTGCCTCTACCGGGTGAGAGAACTGCTCATCATTAACGCCAGTGAGATCACCTTTCGTAAAGTGAAGTTTTACTTCTTCTTCGCCATCTTTTGTCACCTGGGTTGGCCAGGCCTCTTCGGGTAACATTCCTTTAGAGTTCAATGTTTCTTTCCCCCCTACACTTGTTCCCCAAAGGCCTTTATTAATAGAGTAAGCAGACTTTTCAAAATTCATCTGCACACCCTTTGATTTCAGGTAGTCTATCTCTGCCTGTCTTGACAATTGCAT
>JBBQSI010000475.1:0-3048 GCA_038213975.1 Chitinophagales bacterium | reverse complement strand
GGCAGTTCTATCGCTTTCCATAATTGAGTCGGATCTTCAGGACGAATTAAGTAATGTACCGATCCTGATTGCATAGCATCAGTGGTTTCACCGGGGTTCCATTGTGCACCCACTGCCACTTCTACTTTTCCGTCTCCATCAATATCCCTTGCAGCAATGCATACATTATCGTAAGTGGTAAGGCTATCAATCATCACAAATCGTTTCCAGTCCCCGTTTCTATACCACACAAACTTTTTTTTATCTGCGAGCAGGATATCAGGCTTTCCGTCGCCGTCAACATCGCCTACGGCCAAACCATATCCAATTGAAATATTGTCATCAATGGTTTGTGCTTCAAATGCAGGCTTGATTGGCTGTACAAATAAGTATAAAGCAATAAGGCAACTGATGATGACTGAATTGATAGGCATGGAACAAAGTTAAAAATGATCGCTTAAAAAAGATAGTCTTTTTTACGTATTCGGGATGTCCTAAAATTATTGTGACGGGTATCACTTTTCCCCTTGTTGGTCTTCGCTCTGTCTCAGCCGACTCTCCCCAAAGGGCGTGCGAACCAAAGATCAAATTAAATAATTTAAATCTTTAAGCTCAAAATAGTATCCGCTAACTGCATAATATTATCAACAGGAAAATTACCCTGCACGCCATTATAATAAAATCCGGGGGAAACAAATAGCGTCCTATCATGAAGACTGGTCTTCGGCATCAAATCTTTTAATACTTTCTGACTTTGCAACTCTTACCTGGATCTTTCCATTACGAATTCTTGTTTCAAATTTTGGCTGGTGTTCCGTGGCAGGACCGTCCACCACACTTCCGTCTTTCAACGAAATGACAGAACCATGCCAGGGACATTTCACACAGGCGTCATCCAATAGCTCGCCTTCTGACAAAGGCCCGCCAAGATGTGAACAGGTATGTGCTATGGCATATAGACTGCCTGATTGCCTTGCCAGCAAAACAGGTATATCCCGAACGCTGGCACAAACCATTTGTCCTTCTTTAAGGTCTCCATCCGGATACGCATCAGCAAAATCCAGGGGATAAGCGCCAACGCCCGCCGTATGATCTACACCCATCTGCTGTCCATATACCAGGTGTCCCCCAAGGTAAGCCGCCAGGGTGGTAACACCGTATGCCGCAAAAGACAGCCCTATGGCAAGTTTACGGTTGGCTTTCTTTCTTCTCATAATAAGCGAAGCGGTGTTTAATAAGGTAGCACCAATATTCAGCGTTGCATGCATCAAACCAACGCGCCTGTTTTGCCCGGTGCTTCCTGTCCAGTCTGCCGTACCGGTTACCGCAGCTCCTGCTGCACCGGCAAGTCCGATCGCCAGTGATGTATCAGCGCCGGCTTTCACATTCTCATTTCCGCACAGTTCCATCACATCCATAACGGCCGTAGTAGTATACGCACCCAGCGGAATATCCGTAAGCATGGGGTGCAAGGGATGGCCGAGCCACGTACCATGAAGGAAATTCTTAACTGCCTTCCCCGTGTCACCCGCGGATTCAAAAGCATTCAAAACGGCAGGTTGTATAGTTTCTGCAGCATCTTCCAGCCATTCGGGAGATTGTGCATAGCCAATAATTTTGTTGACATCCATCAGGATAAAATTTGAGGTGAAGAATACTTATGAAAATTTCTCAAATACAATGCCGTAACAGGCCGATGATATTTTAAACCGGATCTCCTGGTATAAAATGGCTGGAGAAAACCTGGCTGGTTGAATATTTTCAGCGCCCTGGCTTTTGATCACAGCACCTTCAGGTGGTTTGCACACAGTGTCTGTCCCGCACGTGCAGGATGCGGCAGGCCTGCTACCATCTTGTACTCAGCATTCAAAGAACTATATAATCTTTGATTCGTGATACACCTCAGACGTGGGCGCAAATTCTAATAAAGTCACTTTTCCAATTTGCAATGCACAGGAAGCAATGCACAAAACCATCGCCTTATTACTGTGCTACCGTAGGCTAGCCATTACAGGAGCGGCTATCTTGTTTTTTTACGGGTTACCTTCACGGATTGTAAATCCGCACGAACAGGAAAGATTAAGCATTGGACCGTCGCAAAGAGCGGAAATAGAAAGGAAGATGAGGAACAATCGTATAATAAATTTTTTCTTAAACCTGGCTTTGGCTTTAATTCTTATTGGCTTCATTTTTGAATTCGTAGGAATATTGAGATAGTGATTTATCAATTAACGTTGTTACGAATGCATAACGAAATATATGAGCAACCTGGATCTTGATAATAATTTCCGCGACCTGTTTGAAAATACCAGCGACCTGATTTATTTTTTAAATATTGATGGCACTATAAAACTCGTAAATCCAGCATGGCTTACAACCCTCGGTTATGAATCGGGTGATGTAACCGGGCGAAGTATTTTTGATTTTGTGCATCAGGATTATCTTGATTCTTATAAGGCTATTCGCAGAGACGTTATAGCCAATAATGAAATTAAGGATTTTGAGCTTGCCTTCCTTACCCGGCAGAATAAAACAGTTGTCGGAGAAGGCCAGGTAAGGTGTTCATTCAGAAATGCTGAGCTTGTATATACACGGTGCGTTTTTAAAAACATTACCAACCGGAGGCTGGCAGAAAAAAAAGTGAAAGAAAGCGAAAATCGCTTAAAGGCTTTTTTCAACAGCGGGCCGGATGCTGTAATAATAATAAATGAATACCAGGAAATTCTGGAATGGAACCCGAAGGCGGAAGCAATTTTCGGTTTTACAAAGGAAGAAATATCAGGGAAAACTTTAGCTGAAACAATTATTCCACATCAATATCGTGAAGCGCACATAAAGGGAATGCAGCATTTTTTGACAACCGGAGAAGGCGCAGTTCTTAACAAAACAATCGAGATAACAGCATTGCATAAAAGTGGAAAAGAATTTTTTATAAGCTTAAGTATTTCCAATGTGATGCTCGATGATCGCTGGCTTTTTATAGCCTTCCTCTCTGATATTTCTGAAAGAAAAAAAACAGAAGAAGCCCTTGTAAGAAGAGAAGCTGAGCTTATGCAGGCAAAGTTGCTG
>JBBQSI010000474.1:0-3065 GCA_038213975.1 Chitinophagales bacterium | reverse complement strand
TACAGGGAATCCTGGCTGCATTGATACGGCGGAAAAAATATGGCATTGGAGCCCATCTGGAATTGAGCATGTTAGAAAGTATTATTGATTTTCAGTTCGAATTTTTAACAACTTACTATCAAACAGGCAATCGGCCTCAGCGCTCTGCCCTGGGAAACGCACATGCTCTTCTTGGAGCACCGTATGGTATTTATCGCACTGATGATGGATATATAGGTGTTGCTATGATGTCGTTAAGTACACTTACTGCTGTTATCGGCTGTGATGAAGCTGCTGTCTTTTCAGACGAAGAAGTATTTAGCAAAAGAGACGCAATAAAAGAGGTTCTTGCCCGGCATTTTTTAAAAGACACTACAGAAAACTGGCTAGAGAAAATGAGAGCCCACGATTTGTGGGTAATGCCGGTGCTAGACTGGAATAGATTAGTTGACACGGAGACATATAAGGCTTGCTGCATTGAACAGGAACTTGCAATTACACTCAGTAACAGGCCAATGATCACAACGAGGTGTCCAATCCGTTTCAATAAACGGATACTATTTTCACCGGTGGCAGCGCCCATGGTTGGAGAACATACAACAGAGATAAAATCAGCATTGTCAAAAGGCAGGATATGAAATTATTAAAAGATGTCCTTGTATTGGATTTCAGCCAGTTTCTATCTGGCCCTTCAGCTAGTTTGCGCCTGGCCGACATGGGCGCACGTGTTATCAAGATTGAAAGACCAGAGGTGGGGGATATCTGCAGAACTCTATATGTTTCGGACACGGATGTGGATGGAGAATCTACCATCTTTCATGCAATTAACCGGAACAAGGAAAGTTTTGTCGCTGATCTTAAAATTGAAAAAGACTTAAGTAAGATACGGCAGTTGATTTCAAAAGCCGATATACTGATTCACAATTTTCGTCCTGGAGTGATGGCTCGTATTGGTCTTTCGTATGAGCAGGTGAAGGCGATGAAACTCGGAATTATCTATGGCGAAATTTGCGGGTATGGTCACGAAGGCGAATGGAAGGATAACCCCGGCCAGGATCTTTTACTCCAATCTGTTTCAGGACTTGTCTGGCTTAGTGGCAACAGACAAGATGGCCCTATGCCAATGGGTGTAGCTGTAGCAGATATACTTTCGAGCACTCATCTGATTCAGGGTATTTTAGCCGCGTATCTTAATTATCTTAATACCGGCGAAGGTTCATTGGTTCAGGTAAGCATGCTTGAAAGTTTGCTCGACTTTCAGTTTGAAGCTTTAACCAGCTATTACAATGACGGTAAACAGCTTCCTCAACGCAGTGATGTCAACAATGCGCATGCTTATATTGCAGCGCCTTATGGTATTTACCGCACCTTAGATGGCTTGCTTGCTCTTGCTATGTGCAAAATAGATCAACTGGGTGTTTTACTGAATTGTGATAAGCTTTTACCTTTTACAGATCCAAAAGAATGGTACAATCGAAGAGATGAGATTAAAACTATACTGAAATACCATTTATTGCTCAAGCCAACAAAAGAATGGCTGGAAGTTTTGGAACCCGCCGACATTTGGTGTTCCGAAGTATTTCACTACGATGAGCTGATACATCATGAAGGATATAAGGCCATTGAAATGGAGCAGCAACTCGTATTTGGTGATAGTAAATTGAAAACAACCAGGTGTCCCATAAGAATTGATGGAAACATACTTTTTTCGTCCGTTATGGCTCCAAAACTCGGGCAACACACGGCCGCGATAGAAAAAGAGTTTAATCTGGTATAGTGGTTCAACGTAGTTTATAAAGACTGGTAGAAATCTGCCACCCAATATTTTCGTATTAACAAGCTGTCATCTTTAAAATTTCTATGCGAGCCATTATTGATACACACATTCATATCTGGAACCTTACCAAATGCCATTATTCTTGGCTGGAGGGTGATGTATCGCTTTTGAATAATAACTTTGAAATTGATGACCTGGCAGTTCCTAGAAATCAGGCAGGTGTTTCGAAAGGAATACTAGTGCAGGCGGCAAATAATCTCCTCGACACGGACTTAATGCTGCAGACCTGTATTACCACAGACTGGATTGCGGGGGTAGTGGGGTGGCTGCCACTAACAGATCCGGAAGCAACAGTAAACATTTTGCAAAATAAATACTTGGCCAATCCATATTTTAAAGGTTGCCGGCATTTGATACACACCGAAGCTGATCCGGGCTGGCTATTACAACCTGCCGTACTAGAGAGCTTAAAAATACTGGCCTCTTTGCATATACCTTATGATCTGGTTGGCGTAAATACCATGCATATTATAACTGCCCTTAAAGTGGCAGAAATCATTCCGGATTTGAAAATGGTTTTTGATCATCTAAACCAACCCCCAATAGCTTCACGTGAAAAAAACGGTCCATGGCATGATCTCATGAAAGAAGCTGCTGCGCATAAACATTTTTTCGCAAAAATCTCCGGTTTGGGCACCGCATCGGGTAATCCATTAGGATGGACTATCGAAGATTTGCAGCCTTATATCGAATTTGCTATTGAAAACTTTGGTGAAGACAGGTGTTTTTTTGGAGGTGATTGGCCAGTGTGCCTGCTTGCGGGTGAATACACTACCATTTGGGAGACATATAAAAGCATTGTTACAGCAAGATTTGATGAACAAACGCAGCAAAAATTTTTTCATGATAATGCGGCTTTTTTTTATAACCTGTATGCAGAAGAAAGAACTATGAAATGAGCGTACTATCCGGAGTTTTGTTTCATGCAGTGGGTGCTGCCTGCGCATCCCTTTGTTATGTTCCTCAAAAAAAAACAAAGGCCTGGGCCTGGCAAACATTTTGGCTGGCCCAGGCTTCTGTGTGTTGGCTATTGCTTCCGTTACTTATTGCCTGGCTAACTATTCCACATTTAGTAACTGTAGTAAATTTAGCACCACGCGAGGCTGTATTAAAAGCTTTCTTTTTAGGCACTGCTTATGGAATTGGCGGCACTGCTTTTGGGATATCAATTCGTTATATTGGGCTTTCTTTAACCTATGCCATAGCTATTGGTATTTCATGTGTACTCGGAACCTTACTGCCCCCGTTG
>JBBQSI010000473.1:0-3068 GCA_038213975.1 Chitinophagales bacterium | reverse complement strand
ACACTGTCCAGTTTGATCGAAAAAGATTGGTCTTTTGCCGGATCGTAATGAATCTTTTGAATGCTGCTCACCAGGTTACCAGGTGATGTATTAAAATGCTGCCCCTCCCATTGATCCTGGTGTGCCCAAATGGTATGACCGTCCGCACGGAGATACTGAGTGTAAACGTTTAACACTGCCTGCATATAATAATCACCCGCAGGCAGTTCACGAAGATTCGCAACCGGGTAACCTAAAACCGAGTTATCGATGACAACGGTTTTTCCGGGTGCTAACTGCTCCACGTCCTTGCCCCAAAACGGAATGCTTTTGTTATAAGAACCTGCCAGGTAGCGCGGTTCAGGTTGGCTGTCCCTGCTAATACAAAGAAACATACGTCCGGTCATCGGCTTCTTGCCCGTATTTCCGGCGAAAGAAATTGAAAAGCTGTGATTTGCTTGTGCAACGGAAGAAGTTGGTGCTGATAAAAAGAAAGCGCAAGCAACTGTAGCACGTAGAAAAAAATATAATTGTTTTACCATCATCATTTGTCTTAGATATAAACAAATGTAGCAGAATGTGTAGAGGGAAAATGAAAATATCGAAGGTTATACAGCGCGGAGATAAATAAATCCCATTGACCGCATCGTCCCGTTCCGGAGACGATGCTGCGACTTTGAGACGCATTGAGATTTTCACCTCCAGGTTTTGACATTATTATTTGCTTAATTCCCAACAGCCGGCAACATATTGCGAATTGCTGAGATCCACTTACGCTTCTGTTTTACCAATAAAAAGCTGCTCCACAAGCGAATGCCGACGCTGAATACTTCCAGCATCTGGAAAGAAGTCCACTTACAAAGCCTTATAGAGTTACTACAAATCCATGAAAAGTTTTGAACATTACATTCATTTTTAAAGCGCAAAACCAATTTTAAATGTATCGTATGCATTACGTGTTTCAAATAAAGAAATCCATCAACACCGGTGAATGTGATGATCTGTGAGGAATAAGCATCGTTATATTTTTACTTTATGACATTCGGAAATTTGGAAGAGTGGTTACAAGCTAATACAGGCTCTTTTACTCGCGGGGTTTCACCATTCCTTTTTTTATAGTGTAAGGATTATTCGGTGAAAACCCTCCGGGGAAAAGCAAAAACTTGAACGGGTCAACTATGTTTTAATCTTGTCCCGCTGTATGGAGACTTTGAATAATAAAGGATAAAGAATCTTCTTTCAATTTTTTCAATTTGGCATTAACGGGAGTATAATCGATGGCATCGATATAAACGTCTGAATTTGGCTCTACCAAACGCTTTTCAATTCCCAGCGAGGTAAGCAGGCTCCTGATGCGGTAGAAATTACCTTTGAAACCTAAGGCTGAAAAGGGTTTCCCGAAAAGGATGGCAAACACAACCCCATGATAGGAAGTAGAAACAACATAATCTGCATGAGCGATCAGGGAGATAAAATCCAGTGGGCCGGAAGACAGTTTTAATTTCTGTAATCCAAAAGGATTCGCGTTTCTTTTTACACCCCCGATATGTATTATTTCCAATTGCTTTTCTTTGGCGATCTGTTTAACAAGCTTCTCTGCTTCATGATTTAATAATAATTGGTAGAATAACAAATACTTCTTTTTCCGGGTATTTTTATTAATCATCCTGCGCCATTCATCTGCCGGCAAGAGAAAAACGGGATCCAAAACTAGGGCCGGCAATTTAGTTGTGAGGGGTGTTATCAGCTTTAAGAGCGAATCTTCCCTTACTGATATAAAATCGAAGTTTTCTAAAAGTTCTGAAAGTTGTTTTTTTGCGTTGTCATTGATATCATCATCTCCCATACTGGCACTATAAGAAATTTTGATTACCGTTTTAGTTGAAGGATATTTTGCGAAATAAACGTCATCAAAACCTTCGTTACCTTTGAAATGATATCTCCATATCTGATCGCTGCCGCAAACGATCACATCATATTTGTCCGGTATGTCAGCACCTGAAAGATAAGGGTGGTTCATTACGTTTAAGTAGTTCTTCCTAAAACTTTCGAACTTCCGACTTTGTTTATACCTCGACGGAAATGTGAGGATTTCTTTTACCGGGTCTTTTGCATTAAAATTCGAGACTCCATTTTTAAATAATGATTTGAGAGGGAAATTTATGAGGTTGTAATGCCCTTCGCGGTACTTTGGCCAGTAGTCAATTAGTTCAGTCCTGTATCCCAAACCCTTTATGGTGTTAAGCAGGGCATACGCCTGCAATACTGCGCCATAATTATGTGCTCTTTGAAAAGTGATGATCCCTACAGTTATCACATCCATTTTATTTCTTACGGTTGTTTTGAGTTAATTGACGGTCCATTTGAAACTAACCTTTTTTTACGATAACATGAAGAAGATGTTTGCATGTCTGGGAATCAGTCCATCCATCCTGGCGCAGATCTGGAGACCTGTGCCGTTCTATAAAGATTGTACGTGATGAGGAAGCGGACGAGTACAAAGCCTATGGCGGGGAGTTGTTCGAAAAATGCAATGGAATTATTCCTATTGAACCCAAAAAAATCTGAACCATGATTTACCTGATTTACTGATTACCCTAATGGTAAAAGATCAATGCCTCTGATTTTGAAATGTAAAATTTAAGAATCCGTGTAATCCGCCTTAATCCGTGTCATCAAAAACCCATCCTTGTCTTAAGGAATCAATTCGTGTAACTGCCTGCCGCAGGCTGGTTCGTGTTTTAAAAATTCGTGTTTTAAAATTACCCGATAATCCGTGTAATCCGCCCTAATCCGTGTCACCAAAAACCCATCCTTGTCTTAAGAAATCAATTCGTATAACCTGCCTGCCGCAGGCTGGTTCGTGTCTAAAAAATTCGTGTTCTAAAAATTACCCGATAATCCGTGTCATCAAAAAAAATTCGTGCAATTCGTGCCTAAAATTCGTGTTACAATAACTCCTATTTACTCTCCGGCAATGCAAACGCTACATAACTGTCTCCGGACATCGTCTTCAGCTTCCCGCCGCCGCAGGCGATCACCACATATTGTTTTCCTCCTGCTTCATAAACAGCCGGAGTGGCAAATGC
>JBBQSI010000472.1:0-3092 GCA_038213975.1 Chitinophagales bacterium | reverse complement strand
TGAGTGTTGCATCATTCCTTTCACTATGGAATCCGCACGTTTGCCATGATGATTTATTTTTTCAAGATTTTTTTCAAGGTCATTTGCAATAGCAATTGCTTCTTCATTATTTCCCGCCTGCAATTCCTGTTTCATTTCTCCAATCAATTCTTTATTTACTTCTGAAAAATTATTCACGAAGTTTAATGATTTTGTATCTCGTGTGCGATGCCTGCGGTGAGTTCCCCCAGCGAAGCCATTTTTTCTGATTGTACTAATTGTGTTTGCGCCTGTTTCAAATCCACCAGCGTTTTATCCACTTGTTGCTTGGCTGCTTCCAGCCTATTGAAATCTTCATAACGGGCATACGCAGTTGAAAATGCATCTGCTACTGATTGAATTAATTTTATTTCCTCTTCATCTAACTGAGTGGTATTGCCTACATATAACATGCCTTGCAAAAAAGGAAGGAAGTGCAGATAAAATCCACCGCGGGGAATTGTTTCGAGGTATTCTTCCGGTGATAAAAGTGCTCCTTCTTTTATCAACGTTCCGGCAAATTCAGTGAAGGCTGATTCATCCCAGTGATCTATGTAATTTTTTTTGTGCTGCCAATGGCTCAATACCTTTTCAATATTTCCGGGTGTTGTATAAGGAATGTGAAATGCAGCAATCGCTTTTCCCTCGGGTGTGGAAAGAAAGGTATGGATGAGCTCGTTAGCATCATCCATAATAAATACGCCGCAACGGATAAACGCAACACCGAGTATGGTAAGTTCATTCCATATCAAAGGAGTGATCCTATCCAAATCATTAATGGTACGCATAGAGGCAATCTCTGCACGGATGCGGTCGAGAGCTGCCTGCTTCACTGCTTCCCTTGCATTGGCTTCTGATTTTTGCAATTCCATATATCGCCTGAACGTAAGATCAATTACTGTTGCAAAGCGTTTAAGAACTTTTAATTCTGTTTCGGTAAATGGCTTTTCAG
Source organism: Chitinophagales bacterium (assembly GCA_038213975.1). GTDB lineage: Bacteria > Bacteroidota > Bacteroidia > Chitinophagales > Chitinophagaceae > Ginsengibacter. The sequence continues at coordinate 2,122 of JBBQSI010000472.1, read as the reverse complement.
CCCAGCCATAAAACATCCCTTCGGAAAAAGGAAGATAGTAGCCATACTGTTCATGCCCTTTCGGTGAAGCAGGTACATCGAAACCTACTTGTTTTAAAGTTTGATAATAGTTGGTTAGCAAATCCCCTTTGAGAACAGGAAAGTAATCTTCGCCCCGAATCCAGCTATCATATACCTCTGACAATACAGGATGTCCTGCCAGCAAAGCCGTACCTGCGAACGAAAGATTATCCCCTTCTGCAGAAGGAATAGCATAATAAAGCAAATTCTTACGGCTTTCTTTTGTTTGCAGGCTTACACCACAACGAACGGGATTTATGCCAAGCTTTCTCAATTCGGTAAATACCATGCTGGCAGTAGCAATAAGGTCATTACTGTTATGCATAGCCATTGCCTTACCTCTCACTCTTTCTAATCCTGCTTCTATGGTTGCTTCTCTTGCCTGTGCTTCTGCTTTTTTCAGATCCTGGTACCTGCGGAATGTAAGAGCGAAAACAGAAGTAAATCTTTTCATCACCTGTTTATTTTCTTCTGAGTGAGGCTGCAAGGAGAAAGTCCAGATACCGCCCTCATTAAAAAAATATGCCTGGAAACTCATGTCTGGAAATTGGCGGATAGCTTCGGTCAAATAGCTCGGTGTTGTGTTTAATATGTTGACGTAATCCTCCTTTTCTTTATCGGCCAGATAATAGTAAAGAAAATCTTCTTTCTTCTCCCAGCCCTGATACAATAGCCGCCATAACGGATGGACATTCATATCCAGTGTGCCGGCACCTTTTACCGTTTTCCCCCCGGCAACGTTACTTACCGACCACACTTCCATGGTTTGATTGCTGCGAATATTGGCTATACCACAACGCAAATTTTCTATCCCCAGTTTTTCCAGTTCGGTAAACATGGTGGCTATGGCTGTACTTACATCATCGCTGCTGTGCATGGCCATTGTTTTTGCCCGAACTCTTTCCATGGATGCTTCAATAGTTGCTTCTCTTGCCTGCGCTTCGGCTTTTTGCAGATCAAGGAAACGGGTATAGGTTTGCTGGAATACTTTTCCAAACCGCATCAATATTTTGTTCTCTTCATCGGAATAAGGAATGCCGGAAAAGTTTTCAATGTAAAGGGAAACATTATCAAACAACACTGTTGATGCTGCAAGGCCGGGACAGCTTAAATAAAAATCTTTTGATGCTTCCGGTAACCCGGGAACATAGGATAAAAGCTCATTGTAAAATCTGTTCTTTTCTTCAAAATTTAAATTGGTGGCAAAAAAGTCTGCCCCTTTTTCTTTTGCTGCATTAAATTGATTTGCCCAAACAGACTCAAAATATGGATGCGTTATTTTAGAAGGAATGTCCTGCTCATCAGCGATCCAAAAATGCCAATCGCCTCCCGGTGTATAGTCAACTACAAAACCGGAGTGGTCAAGATTAATTTTTAAATGAGTGAGTTGCTGATAAACAATCTTTATTACTTCTTTAAGCTCTTCGCTTTTCTGCATGCCCATGGAACGGCTTCTCACTCTCTCCAATGCTGTTTCAATCTGTGCTTCTCTTGCCTGCGCTTCTGCTTTTTGCAAATCAAGAAAGCGGGTATAGGTTTGCTCAAACACTTTTCCGAGGCGTTTGAATATATCGTGTGCTTCCGGCACCGGTTCATAAGTAATAAACATCAGACTTACTTTTGAACCAAACACAAAATGTTCATACTGATGAGACGGGAACCGGACTCCATCTTGCAGCATTATTTCATACTGTTTCTCATCAAGCTTGGTAAGTGCGAGGTACAATTGTTTGATCTTTTCTCCTTCAACATATTGCACATCAAATTCGACTCCGCTTTTCCTGGCATTACTGATATCCCTTAATGCCTCAGCCGTCTCTGTGAGCACTGTATAAGGCTCAATAAAACCGCCCTGGGGACTTGTTATATAGTCTACATAAGAATTATTGTCTTCACTCCATACATTAAAACCTGCTGTCCAGGTTTTAATACCCAAGGCACTGACCTGTTCAAATAATAAGCCAGCCACATCAGTCAATTCATCACTCTTTTGCATAGCCATGGTACGGCTTCTTACTCTCTCCAGCACCGCTTCTATCCGTGATTCTCTTGCCTGTGCTTC
>JBBQSI010000471.1:0-3104 GCA_038213975.1 Chitinophagales bacterium | reverse complement strand
ATGATGGGGTTGCATTGATTCTGACTACGGCCCCCCGTGTCTTTGTCGCCGGAGCTGTATGTCCATGCCACCTGCAGTTGCGTAACGTTTGCCGGAGTGAGCGTGGTGTCGGATGAGTAGCGCATGCCATCTTTTGAGCCTGCATAGGCAGTCCAGCCGCTATAATCATGCTGCTGCTGATCGCGGTTGTTACAGGAAATCAGTATCAAAATAAAAACAGCGAATACCAGGGGCGGGCGCCGGGTCATGAGATGTAGGTTGAAGGATGATATCGAAATGAAAGCCTGCATTATGTGAACAAGCTTCAAGATAATTCTTCGAAATTAATTCCAGGCAATTCAGGCTGTGGCAAGTTGCCGTATGTCTGCCACTTCTAAAATATTCTTTGGATAGCCAATCGTTACTGCATTTATCATGGCTTTTCCAATTTCAGACATGGTGAGTACGCTTTTTGGAGAAAAAACCCTGATCACTTTTACGATCGCGTTGAAAATTCCTTTCCAGTTTTTCTGGCCCGCAAAGGGTAGCAGGGCGCCGGGCCGGAAATTATATTCATTCCGGAATGGCAGTTTTGCCAGGTCGTTTTCCGTGCGCCCCTTTACGCGGGCCCACATCAACTTGCCTTTTTCGCTGCTGTCCGTATGGCTGCCGGAAACATAACAAAGACTGAGCAGGGGGTTATAACTCAGAAGCGTGTTCGCAAAACTCAGCGTAGTGTCATAGGTAATCCGCGTGTACTTTTCCTCATTCATGCCGATGGAGGTGATGCCGGCGCAAAAGAAACAGGCATCATAGCCACTGATCTCCCGGGCAAAATCTTTTAGTTGGAAAAAATCCGGGACCAGTAGCTCTTTAAGTTTTGGATGGGTGATATCATAAGACCGGCGATTGATCATGAGCACGGATTTCACCTTCGGATTTTGCAGGCACTCGAAAAGCACGCCCTCACCCACCATACCCGTTGCGCCAGTGATGATCACTTTTAAATCGTCCATTTTTTTAGAATAAAGTTCGTGAGAATTGCTTCACGATCGTTTAAGTGTCTGTGTTCCGTTCTGCGGGAAAAATTCATCTCACCAGGAACCCGGTAATATTAGCTCGCTGATATCTCGATTTAGTCTGGGCAATGACTTCCCAAAAGGTGAAACCTGAGTCAGCAAACAGTGACCGGTAGCCGAAAACCGTAAGCGGGTAGGGTACCCACCTATTCGCCTGGCTGGTATCATACTCTACAATGATCATGTGTGCACCTGATCTTAAATATCCGCGAAGTTTCTGAAGAAAAACCGGCTTGTCTTTTACAAAGTGGAGTCCATTCGCCATAAGAATACCGTCCAGGTTGCCAAGCGGTAAATCGTCTTTCACAAAATCAGCGGCTATCGTTGTTAACTCTATTCGCGGGTCGATTGTGATCTGCCGCAAGAGAACGACTTTTTTATCAACAGCGGTTATACTGCTTCCCGGCGTTAAGAGCGAAGCGAGCGCCATCGTAAATAATCCATCGCCTGCGCCAAGGTCAGCCCACGCTTCGGCTTGAGGATGCGACAGGCATTTTGCGTCTATGAGAGAAAGGGCGGTTTGTAAATGCATGTTGAGAAAAGGTATTTAGAATTTTATCCGGATTTATTTCGGTGATAAATTCACTTTTCAAGTGCTGGCACCGCTTCAGGGTTTGGAAGATGGACACAAAATAATGCTGCTGCATTGAGTCGTACTTTTACATTTCTGTTTCTCGCCCTATGACGGAAAATGTAAAACATATCACGCTTTCATTATTTCTTGCAATCTCCATGGTCCTGAAGGTAGGGATCTGCCCGGCCCAGGTAAAGAGTGGTTCCTTCAATTTTGCGTTAAAGACGTTGCTCAGCAAAAGCACGCCGGCAATTAATATACCTGAAGCAGCGGCCCACCATGAAGATTATCTTTTCTTAGATGCCCGCGAGCCGGAAGAATACCAGGTTAGCCATTTACACAATGCACTCTTCGTTGGCGCAAAAAATTTCAACCTCAACCGGCTGAAAAGTTTGAACAAAAATCAACCGATTGTCGTCTACTGCTCGATCGGTAAGAGAAGCGAAGAGATTACGTTGAAACTAAAAAAGGCTGGTTTTACCAATGTGAAGAATCTTTACGGGGGCATATTCGAATGGGTGAATGAAGGCCATCCGGTGTACAACAGCGAAAATCACCTCACCGATACAGTGCATGCCTATGGCCGCTTTTGGGGCCGGTGGCTGGATAAAGGCGTGAAGGTGTATGATTAAGTTTTTGTAATAATTAATTTATTCCTGCAATTACACCGATTGCTTCCTGGGGGTTCATGACCGGCAGACTGCTCTTTTTAAAATCTTTACTATCGCGGGTGAGAATAAAGTCAAGGTTTTTTACTGTTAAAGCACAATTGTATTGAATCGCATCCTCAAAATCTTTGAAGTCAGAAATCAATGATTTTGAGATAACATTTGTCGTGACGTCTACCACTTCAGTCAAATCATTTAGCTGCAATAAAAGATTGATGGTTTGCAGATGGGTGAGAGATTGACGAAGTATGTAGTAAATATTATTATAAGAGACCGACGAAACGAAAATTTTTATTTTACCAGACAATGATGCATTAAAAATTTGTGCGGCATGCAGTGAGAAAGGTCTTCTGTCTGTTAGAAAGTCAATGATCACATTCGTATCCATGAAGATCATTTTCATTTAGCTACCTTTTTGGCAATCGCTTTCCCGAGTTCGGACTTATAATCAAAGTCTTCAGGCAATTTCACAGATCCCATCATTTTTTTTATTTTCGGCGAAAGAAATTCAGGGTCATGATTTTGGCTGCTGATAGACATTAAATAATTCTCAACAAGATTTGAAAGACTCTTGCCTTTTTGGCGGGCATATTTTTTGGCTGAGTTGATGACTTTTTCTTCGATCGTGAGGGTCAGTTTCGTTGTCATGATACGTATGTTATTTTAAGTAAAGATACGTGTTGTATCTAAGAATATTGCAGATCTTGTTTCTTGTACCAGCATATTGCATTTGATTTAGTGGAAGTGCAACCTATTCCGGCAACTACTTTACCTTTATGAATTCATTCTCCGGATACATCAATT
>JBBQSI010000470.1:0-3105 GCA_038213975.1 Chitinophagales bacterium | reverse complement strand
TTTCATATTCGTTGCCGTCGCGGCCGTAGTCTTTGTAATTAGCGCCAAAAAGATCAGGATAGAACACGGAAGGATAACCTTGTTCTCTCAAAAGTATCAAGGCATAAGCCAGCGGTTTGAACCATGGGTCCACCGGAGCTTCCAGGGCTTGCAGCGGTTGTGTATCGTGATTGCTCACAACGGTCACTGCTTTCTCTGGCATCGTTTTTACAAGTGTATCATCAAAAATAGTCCTAAGATCAAAATGCTTCCCCATTTTGGAGGCAAGGTGAAGATGGTGGTGGAGGGAAGAGTCGAACAAACTCATTTTTCCGCCGGTAGCATCAATGTAACGAAGGAGAAGATACAACTGCCCTGGAGCCCAATATTCTCCCACGGCAAATATTTCTTTACTTGTATTTCGTCTTAACTCGTGCAACCATTCCACATAAAAAAAAGGTGAAATATGCTTAACCGCATCAAGGCGCACGCCGTCAAAATGAGCGGCATCCCAATACCATTTGCCCCATCGGTTCAATTCTTCCCGCACAAAGTCATTGCGGAAATCTATGTCGTTGTACATAAGATAATCGTAATTCCCCTTCTCATCATCAATCATTCCCTGCCAACTGACGCCATCTTTCACTATCCTGAAAATGGCATCCTCAGAAAGATCATGCGCATAGTCAACGCCTGTGAAACAGGAGGCATTCCAGACAAATTCAGAATATTTTTTATTCCTGCCGGGGAAGGTAAATTTTGTAAAAGCATCAATCTCAAACACGTCCGAAATATCTTCATTCCTGTTATCCGGATTCACCTTGGCTACCTGAATCCGCTCAATTTCGTCACCGCCAGCTTTATGATTTAGTACAATATCTACGACCGCCTGCATTCCGTTTTCCTGGATAGCTTTTATAGCTTCTTCGTACTCCTGCCTGGTCCCATATTTTGTCCTGACTGTCCCTTTCTGATCAAATTCTCCCAGATCATAAAGGTCGTACACATCATAGCCCGTGCTGTAACCTCCGTTTGCCGCCTTGAAAGCCGGCGGCAACCAAATAGCTGTAAAGCCGAGCGAAGCAAGCCTGGGAGCATTTTTCTTTATTTCATTCCATAGATTACCGTCTCCCGGCGTATACCAATGGAAATACTGCAACATAATTCCCTGCAACATCTTATCTGATATTGTTAAGTGGTTAAACTAAAAAGTCCTGAAGAATTGAAAAACAAGCGATGATTACAAATTGTTTGGGCGGATTTGAAGTCGTTATTTTCCTCCTTACGATCTGGATGAAGATATCACAGAAGCTCGAAAAACCTGGCATCCAATTTTACCTAAGTGCTGCATGGCAATTTGTACATTTGTTTCATGACCTCGGATTATTTCAGCTATAATAAGTCAAAAGTGTTGCAGGCGCTGCGGTATCATTTTGTTTCCCGAAGAGAAATAAAGGTGATGGTCATTCTCGTTAATGTATTCGCGATCCTGGCGGCAACGCTTTACTTTTTCAAAAAAGTGACCGCGCTTGCTTTTTTAACGAGTTCTGTACTGTGGTTTATTCTCATGATTTCTTTTTGGTTTGTTCTTCCGGGCATCATTTACCGTCGGTCCGCTACATTTCGGGATCGTTTCAAGGTAAGTTTTGAAGAACAACATATGTTCCTGGAAAATGAAAGAGGAAGCAGGAGCTGGCCGTGGACAGCTTTTAGCAGCATGATAGAAAGCCCGCATTTTTTCCACCTTTATTTTGACAGTCGCTCTTTTTTCATCATTCCAAAAGATGCATTTGATGATCCTTCGGTAAAGGATGCAAGGGTCTATTTGCAGAAGAAAATACACGCCCGTTAATTATCGCAATTTTTTTTCCATTACGTAGTGGGGAATCGAAATTTCTATGAACTCATCACCAACAACCTGGTAGCCGGCTTTCTTATAAAAGCCAACCGCAGTAATGCGTGCGTGCATCATTATTTTATTATAACCATGATCGCGGGCCATGGTTTCGGCAAAGCTAATAAGAGCGGCACCGATACCTTTTCCCTGTAAATTGTTTTGAACAGCCATCTGCCTCAATCGAACACAGGCGGGATCAATTTCTGTCAGCAGGCAACAGCCAAGCATCTTTTCCTCTTCAAATGCTCCAATTAAAATGTCGTTTACCTCACGCTCCAGCTCGGTGTCATCAAATGTGAGATTGAGGGGCTTACGCAGCAATTCGTATCTGAGTGAAACCATTTGACGGTACTCATTACTATTATGGTCTATTTGCTTTATAGGCATAAAAAGATGGGAAGGGGGTTGGGCTAAAGTGCACTAAAAATACAATTTTTATTTGCTTGAATTTACATTGTGTATTTTGTAATGCCCGCTAAAAACCCGCTGCTGTATGAAAACCCAGGGAAGTTTTTGTACGGGAGATTGGAATCAGGTTCTGGAATAAGGGTATCATCTTCTCCGGGAGATTTTACCATTTCAAACGGCCTGTTTTGATTAGGGCGAATTGGCTGAAACGCAGTATTTTAGGCAGTCTTCAAGACCGAGAGTTATTATTTTTTTTTATTTCAAAAAACATATTTTTGTAGCCGTATTAACTAAATTTTATCATCATGCAAGACATTGCAACAAGAGTTAAAAAAATCATTGTTGACAAACTGGGCGTTGACGAAGCTGAAGTAACGCCCGAAGCATCTTTTACTAACGACTTAGGTGCAGACAGTTTAGACACTGTTGAATTAATTATGGAATTTGAAAAAGAATTTAATATTTCTATTCCCGATGAGCAAGCCGAAACAATTACCACTGTTGGCCAGGCTGTAGCATACCTCGAAGAGCATGCTAAATAATTTTTTCTTTTAACATCGCAGGCAGACTTATGGATCTAAAAAGAGTAGTTGTAACAGGATTAGGAGCCATAACGCCATTAGGAAAATCTGTTCCGGAATATTGGGACAATTTGGTAAAAGGCGTTTCTGGCGCTGATTATATCAAGCAGTTCGATGTTACTAAGTTCAAGACCAGGTTTGCCTGCGAGGTTAAAGACTTTGAACCCACTCAATACCTCGATAGAAAAGAAGCCCGCAAACTAGACCGGTTCACACAGTTCGCTCTTGTTGCAAGCGATG
>JBBQSI010000469.1:0-3106 GCA_038213975.1 Chitinophagales bacterium | reverse complement strand
GTTAGTAAAGGGTCTATCAAACGTCAACAGCACATTTTTGGGATTATTGGGATTGATATTCACAGCTACGGGATTTCCCTGTCCGGAAATATCATAGTTGCCAGGGTCAGCAGATGCAGCGGTGATTGCTTCACTAAATTGTATCTCAATATTATTGAGGGACAAAGGAATCACGCCGACAAGTGATGGTGGAAGTATGTCAGGGATAAAAGAATCGACCCTGATGTTGTCAAAAAAATGTTGTTTAAAAAAGGAAGCTGTGCTCTGCCGGATTGAAATACCAAACCAGTTGCTGGCAGTGTAAGTTGAATCAATGGTGGAACCCTGCAACTCGAAGGTGTTGCCGGTGGCAGAGGCATCAACATATAGCATCCATCTTCCTCCATTATCTCTTGTTACTTTTAATTTTAGTTTGTTGGACGATTTATTAAGCATCCCGTCCATACCGTCGATTATCTTCGTGACAACCAGCCCGGGATCCAGCCGATAGAGACTTACCTCATCGGAGGTATTCCCCAGGCGAACAAAGTACCCGCTATTGGAAGAACCCGTTAGTTGACTTTCGTAAGATGCAAGAAAAATGTCAATGTAATTCGCCGAGGAAGGATTGAATGCGAGCCGGATGTCCAGCTCCCACTGGGTTTGAGCTAACAAGTTGCTGGCCGTACTTATTTGAAAAGTATTACCAGCCAATGTATCAGCGCTTTGTAATTCACCCGCCACATTTACAATAAAATTCCCGGTATCGCCAGTCCACGCCGGATTCGCCAGGATATCTCCATCATCAAAATTTTCGCTTACCTGTGAATAGGCAAAAGGGGACGCCAGCAGCAACAATGAAAACAAAGCTATTTCATTGTACCCCATATATTTTAGCTTTGCTACTAAAGATAGCGGAATTATTTTCGTACACTTTAGCTTAAAAAATAGAACAATGAGAGTTGCAGTTGTCGGCGCTACAGGCCTGGTAGGAACTAAGGTGCTCCAGGTATTGGAGGAAAGAAATTTTCCTGTAACAGAGATCTTCTGTGTGGCATCAGAGAAATCTATCGGTAAGGAAATAACTTTCAAAGGAAAGAAATATAAAATTGTATCCGCTGAAGACGCAATAGCTTCAGAGCCGGAGATGGCTATTTTCTCTGCAGGCGGCAGTACTTCTCTCAAACTGGCGCCCGAGTTTGCCCGTGCAGGCATTACCGTCATTGATAATTCTTCTGCCTGGAGAATGGACCCCGATAAAAAATTAGTGGTGCCGGAAGTAAATGCGCATGCGCTTACTGAGGACGATAAAATCATAGCGAATCCTAACTGCTCCACCATACAAATGGTCCTGGTGCTTCAGCCTTTGCATAAGAAATATAAAATAAAAAGAGTGGTGGTATCTACTTATCAAAGTGTGACCGGCACAGGTGTAAAGGCTGTGCAACAAATGATGAACGAACGGGAAAGCAAGACCGGCGAGATGGCATACAAATACCCGATCGATAAAAATGCTATTCCACAGATTGACGTTTTCATGGACAACGGTTATACCAGGGAAGAAATGAAGATGGTGAATGAGACGAGGAAGATTATGGAAGACGATTCTATTCAACTAACGGCCACGTGTGTTCGCATTCCCGTAATGGGCGGCCATAGTGAGAGCGTCAACATTGAATTTGAAAATGATTTTGATCTGGAAGAAGTGAAAAAAATATTGTCAGAAGCGCCGGGCATTATCGTACAGGATGACCTGGAAAACCAGCTTTATCCCATGCCCCTGACAGCCCATGAAAAAGACGAAACCTTTGTCGGTCGTATACGTCGCGATGAATCGCAGGCCAATACGCTCAACTGTTGGATCGTGAGTGATAATTTAAGAAAAGGCGCAGCTACCAACGCAGTACAAATTGCCGAATACCTGGTGAAAACTTTTTCAACTAAAAGAAAGGCATTAGTTGATTAGGTAACGCAGATTTTACTTAATTACGCAGAGTTGGATTTCTTTAGAACTATACCTTACGAGTATATGTTTACTCCATATCGAAGTCATCGTACAATTCGTGTCTAAAAATTCTTGTTTCTTTTCAACATTCTGGTAATCCGTAGAAGGCGACCTAATCAGTGGAACACAAAATGTCAACATAACCTCCTAACTGTTTCAGCGTAACTTTTCCAATGCTTGCCGCAGTAGCTTGAGCACTTCAGGAATTTCTTCATTTTTACATGTGCCGACGCTTAGCCGGTACCAGCAGGAATTTTTTGATGCTCCAAATGCATTGAAGGGAACAATCGCCAACTTAGCTTCGTTGAGTAAGTAGCTGGTAACATCATTTTGAGTTTCCAGCTTGCTGCCATCAGCTGTGGTTTTCCCGGCGAGGTCTATTTTTATTGTAAGATAAATAGCGGCCTGTGGTGCTAATGCATCTACGGAATATCCTTCGCTCTTCAGTTGCATCATTCCCTCGTAAATAAGCCTCAGGCGTATCTCCAGCTCTTCTTTAAAATGATGTAAATATTGATCAACATCCGTGTCACTACCCAGGAATTTTGCCGTAGCATTTTGCTCAGCCATCGGGCTCCAGGCTCCCACGTGACTATTTATCGCCCTCATTTTTGCCAGCACATTTTTTGGGCCCAAAGCCCAACCTACCCGCACGCCGGTAGCTGCGAAAGCTTTTGAAATGCCATCAATAAAAATGGTGTATTTCTTCATCTCCGGCCGGAGTATTACTGGGTTATGATGAACCGAGTCTCCGTAGGTGAGTGTCCAGTATATCTGGTCATACATTACATAGAGCTTTTTTTCATTCACTCCCCGTCTACTGTTTTCCGTTAGTACGAGGTCACAAATTTCTTCGAGATCTTTTTTCTGAAATACGGTGCCTGTTGGATTGAGTGGTGAACACAGGGCTAACAATACCGCACCCCGGAGGTGTGGCTCAATGTCTTTGGCAGAAGGCATGAAATTCGCTTCAGGAGAGGTTTCAACAACAGTATGTTTCCCTTCGGTGAAATGGACATAATGATTATTGTTCCAGCTCGGCACGGTGTAGATCACCTTATCATCCCTATCGACGATGGCGCGATATAAAGCATATATCAATGGACGGCCCCCGGCGGCAAC
>JBBQSI010000468.1:0-3107 GCA_038213975.1 Chitinophagales bacterium | reverse complement strand
ATAAATCAGAGGTATGAAAGTAACCATCGTTGGAGCTGGCGCCGTTGGCGCGACATGCGCGGACAACATTGCAAGAAAAGAATTATGCGAAGAGTTGGTTTTGCTGGATATCAAAGAAGGTGTCTCCGAAGGGAAGGCAATGGATTTTACGCAGAGTGCGGCTTTATTAGGCAGCGATACTAAAATCACAGGGAGTACCAATGATTATAAAAAGACCGCCGGCACTTCGGTTGCCGTCATTACCTCCGGCATCCCACGAAAGCCAGGCATGACCCGTGAAGAATTGATTGGCATTAATGCCGGGATCGTAAAGGACGTTACAAAAAATATATTAGAGCATTCTCCAGACGCTATCATAATTGTGATCAGCAACCCGATGGATACAATGACCTACCTGGCGCTAAAATCCAGCGGAATCCCGAAGGAAAGAATTATTGGGATGGGCGGTGCCCTTGACAGCAGCCGTTTTAAATATTTCCTCTCGACCGAGATGGGCTGCTCCATGCAGGACCTACAGGCTGTGGTGATAGGTGGACATGGTGACACCACCATGATTCCCTTAACAAGGCTGGCAACCTACAATGGTATCCCCGTGAGTAAAGTGCTGGATGCAGAAAAGCTGAAAAAGATTGCTGCAGATACAATGGTAGGCGGTGCGACACTGACCGGCCTGCTCGGAACCAGCGCCTGGTATGCACCCGGTGCAGCCGGTGCCGCTTTGGTTGAATCTATCGTAAGAGATGAAAAGAAATTGATACCCTGCAGCGTCTTGCTGGAAGGTGAGTATGGCCAGGAAGATATTTGCATGGGCGTGCCTATAGTCCTCGGCAGGAACGGCTGGGAAAAGATCATAGATTTTGAACTGAATGACGAAGAGAAAGCGGCGTTTGCAAAAAGCGCGGAGGCTGTGAGGGCTATGAATGGCGCGCTTGATCTAAAAAAATAAACGGGTCTTACTCATTTTTCAATTCTTTCTTTTTTCCCCTCAGACGAGGGGAAAGTAACCGGGATAGAAAAGGTTAGGCTTTGGAAACGCCAGAAAACCGTGCAATAAGAAAATGAAAGGATTAAAATGGAAATCTAAAGCCAAGTTCGTGTTACCTCGTCAGTCTTCTATTTTTGGCTTTTTCATCGAGATACTGCCAGGTTTCTCACCTCTTTTCCAGCGGTCCTCCCTGATCATAAAGAAGTAAACAATTACATCATTTAAATCGCCCAGTTGAATTGATGCTATCACTTTAGGTTACCTATAGGAAAAAATTCCTGCTTCAGTAATTATGCGGATATTTCATTCATGAAAATTAGTGGGATATCCAAAACGGTTTGGCAACTATCGCTGGTAAGTTTATTTACCGATATGGCAAGTGAGATGCTGTACCCGATCATGCCGATATTCCTGCGGAGTATCGGTTTTTCTTTTGCGCTAATTGGCGTACTCGAAGGTTTTGCCGAAGCAGTTGCCGGCCTGAGTAAAGGATACTTTGGGAGATGGAGCGATCAGGCAGGCAAGCGTCTCCCTTTTGTAAGATGGGGATATACATTCAGTGCTATTTCCAAACCCATGATGGCTCTTAGCACACTGCCCTATTGGATTTTCGCGGCAAGAACGACAGATCGTTTAGGCAAGGGCGTTAGAACGGCTGCACGGGATGCTATGCTAAATGATGAGAGCACTGCCTTAAACAAAGGAAAAATATTTGGTTTTCACCGCAGCATGGACACACTAGGCGCTGTCACCGGGCCGCTACTCGCTGTTTTCTTCCTCTGGAAATTTCCCGGCCAGTATAAAGCGTTATTTATCGGGGCTTTCTTGCCGGGGCTGGCGGCCATATTAATCACTTACCTGATTAGGGAAAAAAAATTGGGTCGTCAACAAAATATTGCGGCTAAATGGAATTTCACCTTCAGCTATTTGAAGACATCGGGGATAAAATACAAAAAGCTTATTGTCGGGCTGCTGCTCTTCTCGCTATTCAACAGCTCGGATGTTTTCCTGCTACTGAAGATGAAAGAGCAGGGTTTAAGCGATACATGGGTGATCGGTATCTATATTTTTTACAATGCCGTTTTCGCTCTCGCCGCTTTGCCGCTGGGAATACTCTCCGACAAACTCGGCATGAAAAAAGTGTTATTGTCGGGTTTAATTGTTTTCGTGCTGGTGTATGCAGGCTTCGCGTTCGCAGGAACTTTTGGCATCTTCATCTTTCTTTTCTTCCTGTATGGCATTTACGCGGCAGCCACTGAAGGTGTATCGAAAGCGTGGATCTCCGGGCTGGTTCCGCGCCAGGAAACGGCAACCGCCATTGGTACATACACCGGAATGCAAAGTATTTGTGCATTGCTTGCAAGTTCGCTGACGGGCTTGCTTTGGACACTCGTTGGTTCCACAACAACTTTTTCGTTTACAGCAATCGCCACGCTGATCGTGATCGTTTACCTATATTTTGCCGCTGAGGATTACGCACCGGGCCTGCCACCAGTAAAAAATTTATAAACCAAAAAATCAGCTTGTATTAATTTTAGGTTTAGCAAAAATTCAGATTACATGGAAACGTACGATACGCTTAGCATGGCAACCGATGGCTTGAGAAAAAGAGGGTATACTACTGACTTCAATCTTGCATTTGATAAACTTATTTGCAGCAAAACCGAAACTTGCCTGAACCCCGGAGAATTTGAAATCACCGAAGTATACCGTTTTGAAGGGGAAACTAATCCTTCTGACGAGTCTATAGTGTTCGCCGTGGAATCGAAAGACGGACAGATGAAAGGTGTGTTTGTGAATGGCTATGGGATTTATGCGGATCCAATGTCAAACGAAATGATCGATAAGCTATCAATGCGTCGCTCCTAACCCGCAACTTCCAATAGTTTCGCATTTTTAAAGTAAAGCATTTCTAACAGTATGGCACAACCTATTGCCGCAAACAGGATTGCAATTTCATAAAGCAGTATAAAAATAAAACTGTTAGTTGCCAGGCTGGAAGCTTCCCACAAACGAGCACGCCCCGGAGGTCCTCCGAAAAAATTTCTCAACAAGTCTTCATCATTTAGCAAGTAATGCTTGCTCTTGATAGCTTTGCCGAGGGGGGTAAAAGTATTTCCCT
>JBBQSI010000467.1:0-3114 GCA_038213975.1 Chitinophagales bacterium | reverse complement strand
TGATCAATTTCCTGCTCAACATGATGTGCTCTTATGTGTGATTTCACCCCCGGTAAAATAATCAGGATTTTCTTGCTCGCCGGCGTGGTTTTTCTTTTTTCAAATTGCTCTACTTCAAAAAAATATTCCGGCTTCACGAACGTACGAAAGTATCAAAAAAATACACCCTTTGTTTTTAAAAACAACATCAGCCTGCATACCCAGGACATGACAAGTGATGAGGAAGTGCTGGTAAATGGGCGACTTTACAATCAGTTAGCAGACAGCGCGAAGGTTAGAATAAAAGACATTGCTTTTATTTTTCACACGATTAATAGCCCACCCGTTTTTGATACGAATGCCATTATACAATCCTCTGCTAACATGAGAGCGGCGATGATGAATATTGGTTTTTACGAGCCAGCAGTCAGTTATACTTTGGATACCGTTGTTAAACACCAAGGATTGCAAAAGCGGATAATCGTGAACTATGATGTTACATCAGGGAAAAGGACCAGGATAGATACGCTGGCCTATCTTATAAATGACAGCAACCTTCAGCGACTGGCAATTTCCTCCCTGGATGAAACAGTTTTAAAGAAGAATGAGCCAGTGACTAAAGCGGGGATCCAGCAGGAAACTAACCGGCTGGTGGACCTTTTTAGAAACAATGGATATTATAAGTTCACAGCTGACGAACTCAGAGTAACGGGTGACACCTCCATTGCAGCCCTGACCACCGTGTCCGAAGACCCATTCGAACAACTACGATTACTGGCAGAAGCTGCAGAAAAACGGGATGAGCCAACAATCAGGTTAGGCTATCAGCTCAACAACGCCGCCGACACATCAAAACTTGACCAGTACTCGATACGGGATATCTATGTGTTGCCGGACTACACCCCCGGCGACCGCCTTGATGATTCCAGCCTTCATACACACGCAGCTAATGATGTCATAACGAAATATCATCAGCAACTTTTTAAATTCTACCTCCCCGAGTCAAATATTTTTCTGAAGAAGAACGAACTCTTCCGGCAGGCTGACTATTACAAAACCCTCAATAAACTCTACAAGCTGGGAGTTTGGGAAAGTCCTTCCATTGATCTTCTGGAAGTCCCGGATTCCAATCAATTGGATGTGGTGATAAAATTGATTCCGCTCAAAAAATATTCTTTTGAAGGAAACATTGAGCTAAGTTATTCTGCAAACAGCACTACCAGTAATATTACGGGCGCCAACTCTGGGAATCTTCTTGGTATTGCAGGAAACATTAACCTGGTAAATAAAAATGTAGCGAAGCAAGCCATTCAAATGACCAACTCTTTTCGCCTGGGCGTACAGTTCAATATGACGAGAAGAAACAGTAATGGGACTTTCATCAATTCTAATGAACTGAGCTATTCCAACAATTTATTATTCCCAAGGTTTATTTTCCCTTTTCACCGGGTAGATACCAGGAAGCTGATCACCAGCCAGTCTTTTGTCCATACAAACTTATCCCTGGTAAACAGGATCGATTTCTTCAACCAGCAGATCGTCAATTTTTCCTACGGTTTCAATTTTACCGGCAGCGAGCGGCATATTTGGAGCCTGCGCCTTTTTAATTTTGACTACCGACGACTATACAACAGATCTGCAAGTTTTGACAGTACATTGCGCAGGTACCCATTTCTTCGCTACTCATTTAATACGGCCCTTGTAATAGGTTCCGGATTAAGCTACAAAAGCAGCCTGCCCGCAAAAAATAAACCCAATCATATAAAGACATTTAACGGAAACCTGGAAGAATCCGGGCTGCTGTTCGGCTTGCTAAAAAAAGGTACGGCCAGTGCTGCCAATGGGAATTTTTTTGACAAATACTTAAAAGAATTCATTAAGGCAGATGTCGAGTTTACCTACACGATGAACCACCCAAAATCTGCCGTTGCATTCCGGGTCTTTGCCGGTGTGGGAATTCCAGTTTCAAAAACTGATACCACCTTGCCATTTTTTAAGCAATATTTCGGCGGCGGACCTAACAGTATGCGTGGATGGCCGGTTCGCGGGATTGGCCTTGGCGGGAAGTCGCTGCCACCATTTCTCAATAACGGTCTTTTCAACGACAGAACCGGGGATATACAGGTGGAAGGAAATGCAGAGTACCGGTTTAATGTAGCACCGCTCTTTTCTAATGCGATATTTTTTAAGATGGCCTTGTTTGCAGATGCGGGCAACATCTGGAACTATAAAATCACCACCCCTGGAGGAGGTTACGATAGTGCAAAATTTCGGCTTTCCGATTTTTATAAACAACTGGGAGTCTCCTCCGGAGTAGGTTTCCGTTTCGATTTCAGCTATTTTCTTATCAGGTTCGATGTTGGGTTACGCTTTAAACGTCCTGACGTGCTGGAAAGTAGCGGCTGGCAGATCCCAAATGTGACACTTCCGCACCTATTTGGGACTTCGCTTGCTAACAGGCGATGGAGATATGAAAACATGAATGCTACTATTGGAATAGACTATCCTTTTTAATAAATGTGGATTTTCTCCTGCAGTTTATTTTGGCAATTATTTCAAGCTCGTTTACATTTACGGAGAGTAACCTTCTGAATCCCATTATGTTAGTTAAGTATTCAACTATTTCAATTCGCGGATAACCTATTTACCCGATTCCGGGATACAACTTTGCCTGATATTGAAAAACCACTTAAAGGTGCTGCATTCAGCACCTTTATTATTTAATACCCATCCATTCTTAAATAGTTCCGCCGTTCATATGGTTTGATTGCCGTCCAAATAAGTATTGTGCTATTCCATGTACTATGCATTGCATAGAACATGCTTAAGTATATATCTTTGTTATATCATTAACTCAAATTAAAAAATTAAACACAATGAAAAAGTTAGCAACAACATCAGAAAACAACATCGCAGAAACTGCAAAGCGAGTGCTTTTTTCAGCCCAGCTATTATTGTTAGGAATTGCATTTCCTGTCCTTTTCCTAGTCGGCATAAACACCCACAATCAACAACATGAATCACCTGCGAAAAAGGTTGAAAGCGCAGCAACCTACACTTCTCCCTATGATAACGCTACATTGATCAGAATCTAAATTATTCAGCATGAAAAAATGGGATCCGGCCTGGCATTTG
>JBBQSI010000466.1:0-3122 GCA_038213975.1 Chitinophagales bacterium | reverse complement strand
CGGTCAAAGAATTGGATGTTAAAAAAGCATGGTAGAAAATTGGATTTAACAGGACTCTTACAAATTGGATAAAAAAAGCGTTTTACCAATAACGTTATGTCACAACCGGGATCACCCGATGTGTTGGATATTTTGTGTTTTTCGAAGTTATGTTTACCATTTGCCAACCTCCTCTGATCGAAAACTATAATGCAAACTAGGTGCGGGTTGGCTTCGGAAGACAATTAGACATAGCTGGATTTTAAAGACCTGATGTCCGCGAAAAAATGGAGGAATACATCGCTATAGCCAACTCAAACTCGTATCGATCATGTCCACAATTGACCGGGCTGAAAGTAATGATGAATGGCATTGCAGGTAACGCCTTGCATGCCGGCACCTACCCGGACACAAATATGGTAAGAGCTACAGGTATCTGCCCACACGGACATGCAGAAGGAGGAGCAGAAGCAAGCTATTACCTCCCCCCGTTAACCATCTGTCCGCCACTACCGGGGATATGTGAACGTAAAAGAAGAAGCCTCGCCGCACAGGCAGGCGTTGTGGAAAAGTATAAGAGGATCATTTTGGGTTAAACCGCCTGAGTTAAAAGGCTTAGCGGCCTGAAAATTTAGGAAAGGGCCTCACGGCAAAACATTTGATACCGGAGTGTACAGAAGTGCCTTCCGACTTGGAAACCGGCTTTTAAAAAAACAATAAAGAAACAGGGACGGATCTATTTTTCTCCTTTTTCTTTCTCCTCTTTCTTAATTTCACGCTCAGCTTTTTCATCCTCAAAGCCTTCACCCACCTTTTTCATGAGTGAAGATACCGGTCCTTCCATGTGCTCCTGTGGATCAGTAGTGTGCAGGGTTTCAGGATCGGATTTTACCGGGGCATTTTTTTCCTCTTCTGTTTCTTCGTGTTGGGATTTCTTTTCAACCGCCATAGCAAATAATTTTTATCTATTTCACAACAAATTTAGAACAAAGAGGTTCAACAAGGTTGAAAAGCATTTATTCTTTTCAAGGCCGGAGAGTTGCGTGAAGAATTTTTCTAAATTCAAAAGCCCTCAAAATTCCCGGCCGACCGGATAAAGCAAGTACCGGTTATCGAAATACTTTGTTTTACCGTAAAACCATCCCAGGATAGCATTCTGGTTTTTTGCAAATGCTGAGTCATTCTTTTTTTTCTCCTCGAATTCTTTTTTCAACTCCGGAGACTCATCCAACATGCGTTTCGCCATCGGTTCCATAACGTACGCTTCAATGTATTCAGTTCTTTGAAAGATCGTTGGAAAGAATCCCCAACTAAAGTAGGAATCATTTGAAGCCGGCTCAAGCAGCAGCATGGCCAAGTCTCCAAGCGGCTGATCAGTTGAAATGAATACTGAACCTTTGGGAAATAACTGCTTTCTTTTTTCTGCCTCCACGGATGCCTGCACTTGCATGTGCCCCTCAAACGGCTGAACCTGGTGATTTTCATTTCCAAAAAAATACTCCTTCAATTTATACATTTCAACAGCCACTTCCCGGGGCTCGGCGATCGTTTCCATTTTTATCCCATGCAATTTCAGTCTCGCAATCACCTCATCATTGCCCGCAGGTATCCAGTAACGTTTAGGCCTTGAAACCAGCTCAGCCGGCTGGGTGGGTTTGTAATATGGTATTGTTACTGAAACCGGCTTTCCCAGCCATTCCGCATATTCTCCATCGGTTACAGTTGACTTTCGAATTTCATAGGCAATTCCCAGCAGGTCCAGGCTGTCGGGTTTAGCTGTTGCCTGCCCGCTTATCTCTGTAGATTTGGCGTCCACGCTCGCAATTTTATTCATTTGCGGAACTTTCCAGGCCATTGGCAAGTCCTTCAGCCTATTGCTTTTGTCACGCATCGTCGCTTCCTTGAGTTTTCCTCCGTGTTTCGCAAGAATGTTTAAGGCACTTTCCAGCAAAACATACGTTCCTAATACTCTTTGCTTATATGGCTTCAGCGAATGATTTTCCACAAGTATTGTCGGAAGATGACGTATGTCACCGTAACTATCTGAAAATCGTGGCCCTCCGACCAGCATGATATTTCCCTGGCTAAAGTCCCGGTCATTTACTGCAAACATGAGTGGACCAGGAATATGGCCTTTCGATCTGAGATCTGCATCAGCAGCAGTTTTAAAATTGTTTATCAACCAGTGACGGATTGCCGGGGAGTAGCCTTCTTCACTTATGCCGCCGAACGTAATGTCATACTGATAGTCGGCGCCGTCCGTAACATGAACGTCCATATACAGCGCCGGATCGTATTCATTGATAACTTTTATTACCGACCTGATTTCTTTTGTATCCAGTTTGGTATAGTCACGGTTGAGGTTCAGGTTTTGTGCATTGGTTCGCCAGCCCATATTCTCTGGCCCGCGCTGGTTAGGCCTGTTGTAAGGTGAAGAACGTTCGTGGCCATCTACATTCAATATGGGAATAAATAAAAAATTTGCTTTTTCAAGCAAGATTTTTTTTTTGCCATAAGCAACATCCCGCAACAACATCATCCCTGCATCTTTGCCATCTATTTCGCCCGCGTGGATTCCGGCTTGCGCCAGCAGCAGTGGTTTGGTAGAAGCCTTTAAAGCTGCGGCAGACACATTTTTTTCTGTTGACGCAATGATCATAACTATATCGCGTCCCTCCACACTTTTCCCTATGGAGATCATTGAGAGAATTGGAGAAGCGGATGTCAACTTTTTAAGCCAATTGATCGTTTCATTGTAATTGGGCGTAGTAACAAAGCTGGCTTGTTCGGCTGGGGTTATCCACGGATCGTTTGATTTTGCGATCAGCTTCTCACTCTCGCCATGCCACTCCATCGCGGGTGGCAGAATGGATTGTGCGGTGGATGCTAACGGGCTTACGAAGCAGGTGACTATAACGAAAATGCGCCTGAGTACTTGAAGACGAATTTTTTTTTTAAAAACTAAAGCTTTCATATTTTTTGATGATAGAGAGATCAAATGAAATTGAGGGCGGCAGGTTATTTTTTTTCATTCGCTTTTAATACTCTTAAAAAATTTCCACCCAATATGTTAGTTATTTCTTTTTTGTTGTAACCTCTTTCTACCAGCACCTTTGTAATGAGCGGGTAGGATGTTACATCTT
>JBBQSI010000465.1:0-3129 GCA_038213975.1 Chitinophagales bacterium | reverse complement strand
AACTGGAACGTTTTATTAAAAAACAATAGAGTCAAAATTTTATAAAAAACTGTGTGACCCGAACCACGTACCACAGAATAAATTAGCTCAGTTGGTTATCCCGCATCAGGCGGGACGCATGTGCGGGATTAATCAGGGGGTCGTTGGTTCAAAGCCTGCATGGGGAGCATAGTCAGAATGATTGCAACGTCTTGCTTTGAAAAGCTATACGTTCGCAGCTCGTTATCAATTCTCTTTTCTTATATTTGAAATACACCACCGCTGATTGCTAATCTCCTGTCTCTTGAAAAGCATTTTGACCCTAACAGCATTTTCATAAAATAGATACTACCTGGCTTGAACCAAAACCCCGAACAATTAGCCCGCGACAGGATTGACGCAGCGCTTGTACAAAGCGGCTGGATACTGCAAAAGAAGTCTGCTATTAATTTGGCGGCAGGCCTGGGCGTAGCTATCAGGGAATATCAAACCGACATCGGCCCGGCCGATTATGTATTGTTTGTAAACAAAAACCCGGTTGGCATCATTGAAGCGAAGCGGGAAGAAGTAGGTGTCCGGCTCACTATGCACGAAGATCAATCTGTAGGATATGCATCGGCAAAGCTTAAATTTCTCAACAACGAAAAGCTGCCTTTCGTGTATGAAAGTACGGGTGAGGTAACCAGGTTTACTGACTACCGGGACCGCAAGCCGAGATCAAGGCCGGTATTTACTTTTCACCGCCCGGAGACTTTTGCTGAATGGTGCAAACAAGACCAATCATTAAGAACACGATTGCATGATATCCCTGCCTTGCCCGAAGAAGGTTTGAGAGATTGCCAGGTCGTTGCCATCAACCAGCTCGAAGTATCTTTTAAAGATGCCCATCCAAAGGCATTGATACAAATGGCAACGGGTTCGGGTAAAACGTTTACGGCCATTACTTTTATTTATCGCTTGTTAAAATATGCCAACGCAAAACGCATCCTCTTTTTGGTAGATACAAAGAACTTAGGCGAACAAGCCGAGCAGGAATTCATGGCTTATGTCCCGAATGATGACAACCGCAAGTTTACCGAGCTATACCCGGTTACAAGATTGAAGAGCAGCTTTATTCCTGCCGATAACAAGGTCTACATCTCCACCATCCAGCGCATGTATTCCATCCTCCAGGGAAAAGAAATGGATGAAAGCGCAGAAGAGTCTAATCCAAATGAATACAGGCAAAAAGAACCACCGCCCGTTGCCTATTCGGAAAAGGTGCCGATAGAGTTTTTTGATTTCATCGTGATTGATGAATGCCACCGCAGCATTTATAATTTATGGAAACAGGTGCTGGATTATTTTGATGCCTTCCAGGTCGGCTTAACGGCTACGCCTGACAACAGGACCTTTGGATATTTCAATAAGAACATCGTCAGCGACTATGGTTACGAAAAAGCGGTGATTGATGGTGTGCTTGTTCCTTACAACGTATTTACCATAGAAACGAAGATCACCAGGGAAGGCGGTAAAATACCCATGGGTGAACATGTAGATAAACGCGAGCGCCTTACAAGAAGAAAATTTTGGGAGTCTGTAGATGAGGATATTGAATACAGCGGCAAGCAACTGGACAAGGACATTGTAAACCCAAGTACCATCCGCACCATCGTTCGTGCCATGAAGCAAAACCTGCCGGCGATGTTCCCGGACAGGAAAGATGATAATGGGAATTTCGAAATTCCCAAAACACTCATATTCGCTAAGTCAGATTCACACGCGGAAGACATCATAGAAATCGTGAGGGAGGAATTTGCCGAAGAAAATAAGTTTTGTAAAAAGATAACCTACCGCAGCGAGGAAGACCCAAAGGCAGTACTCAGCCAATTTCGCAATGATTACTATCCACGTATAGCCGTTACGGTTGACATGATCGCTACCGGCACCGATATCCGCCCGCTGGAAGTGCTGGTGTTTATGCGGGATGTAAAAAGCCGCAGCTATTACGAACAGATGAAAGGCCGCGGCACCCGTACCTGCACGCTGGAGCAACTGAAAGCCACCGGTACACCAACGGCCAAAGTCACCAAAGATCATTTTGTAATTATCGATGCCATAGGGGTGGAGCAAAGCCAGAAGACTGACAGCCGCCCCCTGGAGAAAAAACCCGGCATGAGTTTGAAAGACCTGTTACAGAATGTAGCCATGGGCAACACTCAGGAAGAAATTCTCAGCTCACTCGCTAACAGACTCGTACGCCTCGATAAGCAGATCAACGAAAAAGAAAAATCAACTTTCGCGGAGCAGGCCGGGGGATATACAATCAGTCACGTGGTAAAAGAATTATTGAATGCTTATGATCCGGATACGGTTGAGAGTTTAGAGCTAAAAGTTATGAGTGAAAATCCTGGATCACCACCGGATTTAATTAACGCTGAACTCTCAACGCTGCATTTTAAACTGATAGAACATGCTGTCGCAGTTTTCCACAATCCTGATCTCCGCAATTTCATCGCCGACGTCCGCAAAAAATACGACCAGATAATTGACGGGCTGAACGTAGATGAGCTAAGCAATATCGGTTGGGTAAAAGACAAGCAGGCTGAAGCCGAGCTAACTATCAGCAATTTCACTGCATGGGTACAAGCGAATAGAGATGAGATAACCGCCTTACAGATATTTTACGGCCAGCCGTACCGCCGCAGGGAGCTGACATTTAAAATGATTAAAGAACTGTACGAGAAAATACAAGCGGAACAACCTTTACTGGCCCCTTCGCACGTATGGCGCTCTTATGAATCGATAAACTCAGCACAAGCAGCATCGCCAAAAAATGAATTGATTGCATTGGTGAGCCTGGTACGGAAAGTAAGCGGTATAGATGAAACGCTTACCAGCTATGATGGAACTGTTGATAAAAATTTCCAGGATTGGGTATTTAAAAAACAGGCAGGGACTTTAAAATATACCGAAGAGCAAATGCAATGGCTGCGCATGATAAAAAATCATGTAGCCAACAGCTTTCATGTGGAGAAAGAAGATTTTGAATTGGATCCTTTTAATAAAGTTGGGGGGCTGGGGAAGATGTGGCAATTGTTTGGAGAGAAAACGGATGAGATTATTGAGAAATTGAATGAAGTGTTGGCGGCATAACATGAATATATCAAC
>JBBQSI010000464.1:0-3134 GCA_038213975.1 Chitinophagales bacterium | reverse complement strand
CCGTGACTGCTTTTATGCTTTTGTCCCTGCCAACGGTAATCGGTATTACTACGCCGGGAAATAGGACGGTGTTTCGAAGGGGAAGAAGCGGAATTTCCGCTGGAATCACCTGATCATCATTGCTTTCGTTAGAATCTTCATTCAAAGGAATGATCGGCATAAACTCCATTTCATCCTCTGAAGGGGAAAAAAAATAATTTTTATTCATAAATGTTTCACTTGTCAATCTGTCAAATCGTCCTCTAAAAAAGAAGATTCTCACCAAACATGTAATAAGTCAACATTAATGCCATGAAATGCGACTGACACGAGCAAGAGTATACGCAATTTCGGCCTGGCGAGACAATAATCTCATATTTTTGCTGCATGGAGATCCAGTTCACTGAAGAAGAAGATAGGATATTTAAAAGGATCAGCTCTGCAGCCCGTACGCTAAATGTCCGTGCTTACCTCATTGGGGGGTTTGTGCGGGATAAGATCCTTGGCCGGTCAACCAAAGATGCAGACATAGTTTGCGATGGTGATGGTATTGAACTGGCCGTACGAAGTGCTGCGCAATTTGACAATGAACCCAGGGTAAATGTTTTCAAAAATTTCGGTACTGCCCAAATCCGGCTTTCATTAAACAATGACGGTTTGCGAACGAATACTGTAACAGATGCCGATGAACAACAAGCTGATTTTTTCGAGTTGGAATTTGTAGGAGCGAGAAAGGAAAGTTATTCTATGGAAACCCGAAAGCCAAATGTATCACAAGGCACGCTGGAGGAAGATACTATGCGCAGGGATTTTACTATCAATACGCTTGCCCTCAGCCTTAATGAAGATGATTATAAAACTTTACATGATCCCCTGAAAGGCTTGGCGGATATTGAAAATAAAATTCTTCGCACACCGTTGGCTCCGGATCAAACTTTTTCAGATGATCCCCTGAGGATGATGCGGGCTGTACGTTTCGCCTCGCAGCTCATGTTTACTGTCGAAGAAAAAACATTAGAAGCGATCAGGCTAAATGCCGGGCGAATTGAAATAGTAAGTGGAGAGCGGATTACGGCCGAGTTAAATAAGATCGTATTGTCTCCAAAACCTTCGATCGGTTTTGACCTGCTTTTTAAAACCGGCCTCCTTCAATATATTTTCCCGCAAATGGTTGCCCTGGCAGGTGCAGAATACATTGAAGGCAAAGGGCACAAGGATAATTTTTATCACACGCTGCAGGTGCTTGATAATATCTCAAACAATACCACCAGTCTTTGGCTGCGTTGGGCCGCCATCCTTCACGACATTGCAAAGCCTGTAACAAAGAAATTTGAACAGGGGCATGGATGGACGTTTCATGGGCATGAAGTTGTCGGGGGCAGAATGGTTCCGAAAATCTTTGCGCAGCTGAAGCTTCCTCTCGGCGAAAAAATGAAATACGTGAGAAAAATCGTAGAGCTTCATCTGCGACCTATTAGCCTTACAAACGAAAACATAACTGACTCAGCTATCCGAAGGTTACTTGTGGATGCCGGGGACGACATCGAGGATCTCATGACTTTGTGCCGGGCAGATATAACATCCAAGAACAATCAAAAAGTGAAGCGGTACCTGGCGAACTTTGAAATGGTGTCAGAAAGACTAATGGAAGTTGAAGAATCGGATCAACTCCGCAACTGGCAGCCACCGATCACCGGCGAAATCATCATGGAGGAACTGAAGCTGCAACCCTCCCGAATGGTAGGCGATATCAAAAACGCGGTTAGAGAAGCGATCCTCGAAGGCAATATTCCAAACGAGTATAGTGCTGCTCATGCCTATATGTTGCAGGTAGCATCAGAAATGGGTGTAAAAAACAGTTGAGACGCGTATATTTATTTCAAAATAAAATTTTGGCTGGAAACCTTAATTTCGTGCTATGCCTGTTTTAAAATTCCGTGTGTATTGGGACGATGATGAAAGCGTATATCGCGATATTGTAATCAAGCACACTCAATCTTTCTTCGATCTCCACAATGTGATTCTCAAATGTTTTGAATTTGATTCAAAACATCATGCTACTTTTTACCGGAGCAACGATAGCTGGCAGCGCGGCAAAGAGATCACGCTTGAGAAATATGAAAAGGATTACAAAGTAGCGCCCTTGTTAATGCAGGATTCACCTGTGGGCGCTGAAGTCAAGGATCCCAATCAGAAATTTATTTACGTGTACGATTTTCATAAAAACTGGACCTTTAAAGTTGAGTTGATCAACGTGATAAAGGAAGAGGATCGAAAAACCAGTTATCCTTCCTGCATTCGCGTAGAAGGCATCGGCCCCAGCCAGTATGGCACCAAAGGCCTCGTGAACGAAAAGCTTGCCGAAATAGAGGAGAAGTATGACATCAACAGTTTAGTGTTGCCTGATGGTTTCAGTGAAGAAGGTGAAAGTAATGCGGATGAAAGCATCGAATCTGAAAACGAGGAAGCTGTTGACGAAGAAAGCGACGTTTAATTTCCCGAAATTTATTGGATGAACTGTAAGACGTGCATCGTAGTGTGCGGACCTACTGCCGTGGGTAAAACCGATTACGCCATAGATCTTGCGCGAAGATACAAAACGGCAATTATATCTGCGGATAGCCGTCAATGTTATAAGGAGCTGAATATTGGCGTGGCGAGGCCTACTCCAGGGCAGCTTGTCGAAGTTCCTCACTATTTTATTGCCACGCATTCCATTTTTGATGGCGTGACGGTGAAAACATTTGAGGAATATGCCATCGGGAAAGCGAGGGAGATTTTTTTAGCAAACGATGTAATTGTAATGTGTGGTGGCACCGGTCTTTACATAAGAGCTTTTACGCAGGGCATTGATGACATTCCACCTACAGCCCCGGCAGTCAGGAGGGATATAAAATTCCATTACGAAAGAGAGGGCTTAGTATGGTTGCAGCGGCAACTACAGCTCCTTGATCCGGAATTTTATAAGCAAGGCGAGATTGACAATCCGCAGAGAAGTATGCGGGCCCTGGAAGTCGTCAGGTCAACCGGGCGGTCGATTTTATCTTATTTCAGTTCGCCAAAGCAATCACGGGATTTTGATATTAAGCATGAATATGTGTAGTTGCCGCGCCAGGAGCTGTATAACCGGATCAATAGCCGGGTAGACAAAATGC
>JBBQSI010000463.1:0-3137 GCA_038213975.1 Chitinophagales bacterium | reverse complement strand
TGCTTGCTCTCTGTATACATTTCAAGTTGTTGCCGGTAAACTTCATGTATCACCTGCAACAACTTCCAATCCCATATATTTTTTGGAATAACTTACCACTTATTTCGGTGCATAGTTTACCACTGTTGAAGTTTCGGAAGTGACATTACGGCGCAAAGTTTACCACCCTTTCATTCAGGATTTGTTGTTAGCATTTTTTCACGGCATTGCTTTGTAGTAAAAGGCATGTCTAATAAAGTGATATTAATGCAACAGATTCGTGCGCTTATTCAACTGCTGGAACAAGGAATGTCCTTTCGTGCCATTGCTGCGGAGCTTCGCTTATCCAGGCAGCCAGTCACATTGTATGCAGCCAGGCTTAAATCGGCCTCCTGCTCTTTAGCGGAGCTGCGTCAATTGCCGGATGCGGAGTTGGCTAAAATCGTTTATCATGCTGCCCCTCCAGATAATTTATCGGATAGCCAGCGTCGGAAGGATTTCAATACCCGCATAGATTATTTTCTTACAGAGCTTAAACGAACCGGTGTAACCCGGTTACTCCTTTGGGAAGAATACCGCAAAGAATGTACAGACCCTTACCAATATACGCAGTTCTGTACCCTGCTTAAGGAAGCCAGCAATACGTCGAAGGCTACCATGCACCTGGTGCATGCTCCGGCAGCTATGATGATGGTCGATTTTGCCGGAGATAAAATGAATTACGTTGACCGCTCTACCGGTGAAGTCATATCCTGTCCTGTCTTGGTTGTAGTACTCCCTTTTAGCAAGTATACTTTTGTAATGGCCCTCAATAAAGCCACTACAGCCAACATACATGATAGCGAAATGCTCGAGGAACTGTTGGATAAAAAAGAAGATGGTGGCCAGCGTGTTTATGCAGACAGTGCTTATCGCAGCGAAGCTTTAGAAGAAATATGCCGCAAGAAAAACATTGAAAGCAACATACATGAAAAAGGTTATCGCAATAAACCTTTAACTAAACGGCAAAAGCAACGTAACAAAAAGAAATCAAAAATAAGGGCCAGGGTAGAACATATTTTTGGCTTCATGACCAATACTATGAATGAGATGTATCTGCATTATAGGAACTTTGTAAGGAACCAGGCTGGTATCGGGCTAATGAACCTGACCTATAATCTGTTCAGATTGGTACAATTGAAAGTAGCATTAAAAAAATGATGGGATACGTGTGCCCATCCCTCAAAAAAGGGCGTACAAAAACTAAAAAACGGAATGAAAAACGTCCCGATTTGAAGAAAATACAAAATTGCCTAACCCATAATGCGTTAAAAATTAGCCGATAAAAACTTGCTGTTGAAAAATTGACTTATTAGAGATGCCCTTATATAATAGATATTTTAGGGCATGTATCAGTGCAGAACACGGAAGTTTATGCACGGGCCAACTCTCGAAAAAAAAGAGAAGCAATCGAAAAAGCCTATGTTGATGTAGTACCAAAACAAACCCCTGCGTGGCTAAAAAACAACAATCTATTAGAGTGGTTGAAAAGCTTCTGAAGTGATAAAATATTATGTAAAGTAGTTTTCTTAAATAAAAAACCAACAGCCTGATAATGAATCTAAAAGCAAATATTGCTTTACATAATATTTTTCTAAGCATAACCTATTTTATGTAAAGCTTTACATAAAATTGGCAGAAAGAATTACCTCTTTGCCGGCAGTCATGAAGCTGCCCAACGTGCCGCAATGGTGTATTCTCTGCTGGCCACCTGCAAACTCCATAACATAAACCCGTATTACTGGCCTCGGGATGTACTGGAACACATGCACCTGTTCACCACCAGCAATATCGAAGAACTGCTTCCGCAAAACTGGAAAAGATTACCAGGGATGTAATGGGCTGGTCGCTGGCTTACGTTGCACTGTTACTCCTTTCATTTCAATCGTTACTTATAATAAAACTAGGATCTGGGTAAACCTATGAGTTTACAGGCCCCGCTCACTGACATTCCCTCAATGCTCACCAGCTCTTCACTTAATTGTCTTTTTGTGGCAGGGCCCAGCCTTTCCTGACTTGTCCGAATTAGTGCGGTCAGCTGATTTTGGCGATTAGTTTTATCATGGTCAGGAGGTATTGCTGTCCTCATCCTAATTGCTTTTGGGTGGTTTTGTTGAGTAGGCGGGCATCTGTTAATTTTTTGCATTTGGTGATAAAGGCTCTTATGGATGTCAGCGTTCTCAACTCAATATGCTTTGATATGGCCAGTGCCATAAAACAAATAAGTAGGTGCAATTTTATGGGTTATTCCTTAAAATGAAAGATAGGCCGGGTCTGTAAATCGCTTTTTGAGATTCTGAATGCTTGTTCTATTTTATATAAATTGTGATACCGTTCTATGATCGTTTCGCTCTCAGCTACTGATTCATCAATGTCGGTATAATAGCCCTTGACGCCTAATAAAGAATTCGTCTTTTCAATTAGTGCTTCATTAAGTTTAGCGTTTGTCTTTTCTGACTTTATAAACTTAACATTTCGGGCTTTTGATGGCTGGCTAAGCAACGTTTTAGCCTTTTCTATCTGCTTATCCATCTCATACTTATCTTTCTTATAGCGTTGCGTAGAGAAGCTGCAAATCAAGAATCCATTGTCGGTCTTTATCCTTATGATGCTTCCATCTTCTCTTGGCAGTTTTTTGTCAATGTCATTGGGTAGATCACCGGAAACATTGCCCAATCTGGCTCCTACGATGTAGTTAATTTTTGCTTTTTGTAAAGCTTCTACATTCGCTGTGCTTATCATAGCTGCATCTGCTACAACGGTAAAGTTTTGAACCTTGTGCTGTTGGATAAACGATTTTATAAAAGGCAGCATCGTATGTCCCTCAAATGTATTGCCGGCAAACACCTCATAAGCAACAGGAAATCCGTCCTGGGTAACTGTCAAGGCTACTAATATTTGTGGCTGTTGCGATTTGCTATCTTTGGAAAAGCCGGGCTTGCGTAAGTCGTTGGATTCAAATGTCTCAAAATACAACGTGGTAACATTATAAAACAATAATGAAAAATTGAAATTATATTCCTGTTTGGCAAAATGAAGTGTTTCTCTCTCTATTTTCTCCTTCAGATCCAACCATTTTAAAGCAGATTCATAATACCGCTGCCGGCGATGTCGGATAC
>JBBQSI010000462.1:0-3143 GCA_038213975.1 Chitinophagales bacterium | reverse complement strand
AGCAATAGACATAAAACCTTTTATCAATGAAACGAATTTTAGTTTTATGTACCGGCAACAGTTGCCGCAGTCAAATAGCAGAAGGATATTTAAGAAATTTCGCAGGGAACAAAGCAGAAGTTTACAGTGCAGGCATAGAAGCCCACGGAGTAAATCCGAAAGCAGTTGAGACCATGAAAGAAGATGGCATTGACATCTCACATCACAACTCAAACAACATTGATGAGTATCGTCACATTGATTTTGATTTTGTAATTACAGTGTGCGACAATGCAAAAGAACGTTGCCCTTTCTTTCCAACAACTGCAAAAAAATTTCATCAGAACTTTTCAGACCCTGCAAAGGCAACAGGAACAGAAGAGGAAATTAGAAAGCAGTTCAAACAAGTTCGACAACAAATAAAAGACTATTGTAAACAATTTGTTACTGACAATTTATAGGCAACATGCAGCGTAACAGAGTAGGGTATGCGGCTTACATGCGGTTTCCTGGCAATAGCAGGGCGGACTGCATTTCATCAGCTTTTGTACCTACAATCTTCAGTAGTCCGGGCTGAAATTTCTCTGTTCAACTTTTTGTTCATAAATTCAACTTTGGTGATTCTATTGGGCTGACGTTCGGTCTGAAGAATGTATAATCCCCTGCCATCGCCAGGGTGCCTGAAGGATGATCCGCTCTATCCCCAATCAAAGGAAGGATGCGTTTATAAACGACGCCGGTTATCCCTCACTAACAACACTTAACACGCTAACTCCAACTACATCTTTTTTTGCAAATGAATTAATTCACTCAATTGTTCAAACAACTAATATGATGAAAAAGATTTTTGTTTGCGTCTTGCTCCTATCTCCTGTTGCTACGGCTTTCCCACAGGGCTTCAATGGTGTAGAGGTGAACATGGGAAATATATACAGGATGTCGGATGCAAAAACGCGGTCGATCAGTCCTGAAAACTTTACTGGTGAAAAAGGAAAAGGAGGCATGGCTACCAGCGGCACTGGAGAGTAAGCTTCACGCGATCTGGGCCAGGGTTGGAAAGTGAGCCCCAGCGTGATTATTAAACGCAAAACAACTTTTACCCTGGCTGAAATTGACGGCCCCGGCGCGATACAGCACATATGGATGACGCCCACGGGTAATTGGAGATATTCCATTTTGCGCTTTTACTGGGATGATGAAACGACACCTTCAGTCGAAGCGCCGGTCGGCGACTTCTTCTGTATGGGCTGGGGTAAATATGCGGGCTTGAGTTCACAGGCTATAACGGTGAATCCCGGTAGTGCTTTCAATAGTTACTGGCCCATGCCTTTTCGAAAAAAATGCCGCATCACCATGGAAAATATAGATGAGAAAGACATGTATCTCTATTACCAGGTAGACTATGCGCTAACAACTATTTCTGGTGATGCTGCCTATTTCCATGCCCAGTTCCGCCGGGCCAATCCCCTGCCCTTTAAGCAGGATTATACACTCGTGGATAATATAAAAGGCAAAGGCCAATACGTTGGTACGTACATGGCTTATGGGGTACACAGCAATGGTTGGTGGGGCGAAGGCGAGATCAAGTTTTTTATGGATGGCGATACGAAATATCCTACGATAAACGGCACGGGTACCGAAGATTATTTCTGTGGCTCTTATGATTTTGATACACGAAAAAAAAATGACGCCGGCGTAGACATGGTGGATTATACGGAGTTCAATACACCTTATGCGGGCTTGCACCAGGTGATCAAAGGCGATGGCCACTACCAGGTGATGCAGCGCTTTGGCATGTATCGCTGGCACATGCCCGACCCCATCCGTTTTGAGAAAGACCTGCATGTGACTATACAGGCACTGGGATGGCGGAATGATGGCCGGTACTTACCGCTGCAGGACGATATTGCCTCTGTGGTCTACTGGTACCAAACGGAGCCGCACAGTACCTTCCCGCAATTGCCCGGTAAAGATCTGTTGGAGGTGAATTGAGGAACCGGCGGCATCCCCTAATTCCCTTCTTTCAAAGTCCACATATATGGTGCGGTATAAATAAGTCCTTTTACTTAACCGTTTTTTTCTTTAAGTACGCTGAATATTGATCCATCCGGGTAATTGTCCAAAACAGGAACTATCGATCAGTAGAAATATCGCCAGGTAAATTATTTGTTCCATCTTATAAAATTAATGTTGTTGAAATTCTACGGGATTGTCGCTTATGAAATTTTACATTTGAGTCCAGTTGGTTAAGAGCTACATAGCTAAACTGGTCAGCCCCGGTAGTAAGTAATCTACCATCATCAGGTAATTTATCAATATGAAGATCGCCATTCTCTCCCCGGTCGCCTGGAGAACGCCACCGCAAACTTATGGACCATGGGAACTTATAGCCTCTACTATCGCCGAAGGATTGGTGAAGGCCGGTCACGATGTAACGCTTTTTGCTACCGGCGATTCTAAAACAGAAGGTAAGCTGGACAGCATCACCGACAAAGGGTACGAAGAGGACAAAACCATCGATCCCAAAGTGGTGGAGTGCCTGCACATCAGTAACCTGATGGAGAAGGCTGCCAGCTTTGATCTTATTCACAACAATTTTGATTTTTTGCCACTCACTTATTCCAGGTTAATCTCCACTCCGATGGTAACGACCATCCATGGGTTCTCTTCAAAAAAAATTATTCCTGTTTACAAAAAGTATAATGATAACAGCTTCTATGTTTCAATAAGTAACGCCGACCGGAGCCAGGAACTTGCGTACATAGCCACAGTATACAATGGCATCGACCCGGCGCATTTCACTTTCAACGATAACGGAAATGACTACCTGCTTTTTTTTGGCAGAATACATCCTGATAAAGGATGTGCCCAAGCAATAGAAATTGCAAAGCTGTCCGGCAAAAAATTGATCATTGCCGGGCTCATCCAGGATAGGAATTATTTTGAAGAAAGAATCAGTCCCTTTTTGAAGAAGGATACAATAGAATATGTTGGTCTGGCGGATTCGGTAAAAAGAGATGAGCTACTAGGTGGCGCAGTCGGGCTGTTGCATCCGATCAATTTCGATGAACCTTTTGGCCTCAGTGTTGCCGAATCAATGATGTGCGGCACGCCGGTCATCGCTTTTCGCAGGGGCTCAATGCCGGAATTGATTGCGGATGGAA
>JBBQSI010000461.1:0-3143 GCA_038213975.1 Chitinophagales bacterium | reverse complement strand
TTACCTGGCCATGGTGCACATAAAAAAAGCGACACAACTTTACCTGCATCGCTTCAGTATATTTTACGAAAAGGTTACCAGCCTTTTTTTGCCACGCCGTCTTTTATGGCCTGATTAGCATTGTCTTCACTGAGCATTGTCGTCATCTTGTTTCCTTTGCCATCATTGCCTTGTGCCATGAATCCACCTCTGGAAGTTTTTGTAATTACGGCATCCTTCATAGGAACATTTTTTTCTTTGGTCTTCATGCAATATGCAGTTATCATTTTTGCCATCTTAATTGGAGTTTAATGTTTTAATAATGTTTATAATATCCAAAGCTTGTGAACTGTGAATGGTCAAATTTAGGTATTTATGCCATTTTAAGTTTAATAAAGTATAAACCGTTAATTCACAGGGAGGTTTCGGATTTTGGCAAGCAACACATTGATTTTATAAGAAAAGTACATTTCGTAGGAGTATTCGAGCTGTTTTTCACCAAAATCATAATATGGGCTGAAGCGAAAATCAAAATTTCCGTTTGTGAATATTTCCTTGTCATAAATAATGCTTGCTAATAAAAGATGGCGGTGACGCTCAGTGTAGCCGATGTGCTTTTCTGATACGGAGCTAAACAAACTGTTGCCCCGCGGGTTGATAAAGGCGTTGCTGTTCCAATACCTGAAATCAAGGTTGAAGTACTTGAACTTAAAGGCAAGGTGGCTGAAGTACGCATTGCCTTCATCGAAGGGTTGTCTTTTGGACCCGGAGATGTCTTTATAATTAACATAGTAGTTGTCAAAATTAATATGTTGCAAAAAACTTTTTGGCGTATGAAACTTCATTGACACGCCTGCCGCCATATTCGTAAGCGACGTGAGCGGTATCCCCGTAGAATCAATCTGGCCGCCTTTATGAGAGTATAAAAGTTGAACTGGAAGCTTCAGTTCAAAATTTTCCTTTTTAATTAAATTCAAATTAGCAACGTAGCCGATGTCGAACTCTTCTTTGAAGGGATCACCGAGGTGAATTGCCCTGCGCCAGTTAATATAAAAATCATGGGTATAGGATTTCGTATCTACAAAAAACTGGAAACCATTTTCCAACCGTTCGTTGATAAGCAATTTGTAGTCATAGACTGGTTCGATAAACCCATGTGAAGTAGCGCCTTCCAGCGTGCCCAGGATGTAGGAGGAGTGTTTCGCTTTATATTTCACTGAAAATGTCGGTAACAGTGATGTGTACTCTTTCCTGCCAAACTCTTTCTGCAGGTATAAACCGCCCCGGACCACAAAGCGGGAATTTGGCTGAAACTGAAGTTCGGGAATCAACTGGTAGCCAAAGAGCGTACCGCTCAAAGGAATTTTCGCGAAGTATTCTGTATTGTAGAGATAGTTGAGAGTTTCAATGTTGAGGTACAGCTTTTGGCTGTCGGCAGGATTTATAATTATCCGGTTGTTAAACAGGGGATATTCAACCTGCGCCCGCAAAGCATGCGCATGAATAAGCAGGAATATCGTAATAATGATCCTGTATCGGCGGGACATCCAGGCTGGTAATTTTAATAAAAGATCACACGTCGAGCCTGGCATATTTAGCATGCGTTTCTATAAACTCTCTTCTCGGCGGCACTTCGTCTCCCATCAGCATACTAAACACGCGATCTGCTTCTGCGGCGCTATCGATCGTTACCTGCTTGAGTGTTCTGGTTGCAGGATTCATCGTGGTTTCCCATAGCTGCTCAGCATTCATTTCTCCTAAACCCTTGTATCGCTGTACGAACACGCTTTCTTCCTTACCATTCGCCACTAGCTGAACAAAGGCTTTACGTTCATCCTCGTCCCAGGCGTAAGCCTCCTCCTTGCCCTTCCTTAGCAAGTATAGGGGTGGCTGAGCTATATACACATAACCCTGCTCCACCAACGCCTTCATATAACGGAAGACAAAGGTGAGGATAAGCGTTGCAATATGGCTACCGTCCACGTCCGCATCCGTCATGATTATGAGCTTGTGATAGCGGAGTTTAGAAATGTCAAGTTCTTTAGGGTCTTCCGCCGTGCCGATCTTTACACCAAGTGCGGTGAACATATTGCGAATCTCCTCGTTGTCATAAATCCTGTGTTCCATTGCCTTCTCCACGTTAAGGATTTTACCACGTAACGGCAAAATGGCCTGGTAACTTCGGTCCCGTCCCTGCTTTGCGGTGCCGCCTGCGGAGTCACCCTCCACCAGGAAAATCTCGCACCGGTATGGATCTTTATCACTACAGTCTGCCAGTTTGCCCGGCAACCCACCTCCAGTTAAAACGCTCTTGCGCTGAACCATGTCGCGAGCCTTCTTCGCTGCAGCGCGGGCTTGCGCAGCGAGTATTACCTTTTGAATAATGATCTTGGCATCCTTTGGATTTTCTTCCAGGTGGGCGACGAGTACTTTACTTAAAGTGCTGTCTACAATGCCCATCACATCGGAGTTTCCGAGCTTGGTTTTGGTTTGACCTTCAAATTGTGGCTCTGGTACTTTCACTGAGATTACGGCGCTCAATCCTTCGCGAAAGTCATCGCCCTCAATCTCTACTTTGGCTTTTTCAAAAAGGCCCTCCTTTTCTCCATAGCTTTTGAATACACGGGTGATAGACCTGCGGAAACCAGCTACGTGCGTACCGCCCTCTATGGTATTGATGTTATTTACATAGCTGAAAAGATGCTCCTGGTAACCGGTATTGTAGATCATCGCAATCTCCACTCCAACGTTGGTCGTTTCATCGTAGCCATCGCAATAAATTGTTTCCGGCAACAGTGGCTGGCGACTGCCATTTTTATCAATCAATTCAACGAACTCGGTAATGCCACCTTCGCTGTAAAAAATCTTAGAAAAAGTATTCCCGTCATCATCTTTTTCGCGAAGGTCGTTTAGTACAATACGAATTTGTCTATTTAGAAACGCGAGTTCACGTAAGCGGCCCTCCAGGATTTCTTTGTTGTATTCTGAGACAATGAATATCGATGAGTCCGGCCAGAAGTGAATGGTGGTGCCGGTGTCGTTCGAGGTGCCTATTTCGCGTACGGAATATTGGGGAATGCCTTTAGAATATTCCTGCTCAAACACCTTGCCGTCACGCTTAACCGTAACTTCAAATTTTGAGCTCAGTGCATTTACGCAACTTA
>JBBQSI010000460.1:0-3152 GCA_038213975.1 Chitinophagales bacterium | reverse complement strand
CACCCAGGCCAGGAAAGTTCGCTCGTTGGCAAGGTGATCCGCGGTGCCTGCGGCCTTTTTTAATTGAGGTGAGTCCATAAAACAGTTTAAATATGAGCTGCAAACATAGTACCTGTTGCACGTTCAGGCAATAATCAGATTGCAGGTAAGCCTGCCAGTTAGGTGGAGCTCTGCTTTACGGAGCCTTATTCTTATCAGGTACTTTTGGAACGTGAATGTCATTTAGGGAGTGAGCGCCAGTAGCAAATCGAAAGGTGCAATGGCTGAAAGCAGATGCTCCATATGTATTTAACGCATTTCATTTTAATATATTTAGGCTGTTGTGGTGCCCGGCAGACCGCAAATGAATTCGATGCCTTTGCCTTGTCATACATTTGCGAACTGTTTACTTCAAAGACGCTAGGCTGGTTTTATTTTATCTTACTATATGGGTAACCGAAGATATCCGCTTATAAAACACCGGTAAACAGCCGAAAACCTTATTTATTAATCGTAGATGGATACCTGCCGAATGAATAATATAAAAATATCAACTGCCCACTTCGAACACAAAAGCGGCGATAAAGGCTACAATCTTTCCGTGATTGCAGACCTGTCAAAAAAAGCGGCTAAAACAGGGTCCCAGGTGATTGCTTTTCATGAATGTTCTATCACCGGTTACACATTTGCAAGAAAGCTTTCAAAAGAACAAATGCTCGACATCGCAGAACCCATCCCGGGTGGAGAAAGCATTTCCAAACTTCAGGAAATTGCGAAACAAAACGATATCGTGGTGCTGGCAGGATTATTTGAAAAAAATGGACACGATGATCTGTATAAAGCCTATGTGTGCGTTGACAAAAATGGTCTGGTAGCAAAATTCAGAAAACTACACCCCTTCATCAACCCGTATTTGACAGCCGGAGACAGTTATTGTGTTTTTGAAATCCAGGGCTGGAAATGCGGGATACTGATTTGTTATGACAACAATATCATTGAAAATGTAAGAGCGACAAAGCTACTCGGTGCGGAAATCATTTTCATGCCGCACGTTACCATGTGCACACCGTCCACGCGACCGGGTGCCGGTTACGTTGACCCGAAACTTTGGGAAAACCGCGAGGCTGATCCCACTTCCCTGCGGCTGGAATTCGATAGTATGAAAGGCCGCGGCTGGCTGATGAAATGGCTGCCGGCAAGGGCTTACGACAATGCCATATATGCCGTTTTCTCCAATGCGATCGGGATGGACGACGACCAGTTGAAAAATGGTTGCTCAATGATCATTGATCCCTTTGGGGATGTAATCGCTGAATGCCGTTCATTCGAAGACAGTTTTGCAACTGCAACCATCACCAAAGAAAAACTTACGCAGGCTGGTGGCTACCGTTATTTACAAGCGCGGAAGCCTGAACTCTATGGGGACATCATTGGCCAGGAACATACATCAGAGCAGAAAGTCGTATGGCTTGATGATAAGACCGGCACCGATAAATAAGTTTCCGCACGTTTTTACGATTACTGTTTAAATAAAAGTACTCGCGAAAAAATTGCTGTATCGAAAACAGCCCACGGAAATCTTCCATTCCTTTTGCCTTACTTCAACGAGTTTTGGTGCTCCCGTAATTTCATGCATCTCCAAATGGCCGCTTATAAAATCAGCGTGCGGATGGGTTTCAATAATCCTGCTAAGGACAGTTCCTGATCTTTTGCGACATCCAGATAGGGCTGAGATTGCGGAATGGATCAAGAAATATCACCTTCCTTTCGCAGTTGCTGACCATCGCGTAACTAAATAAGACAAATGTTTATCCTCGAATTGATGAATTTGCCTATAAATGAATTACAAGTGCTACAAAGTTTTTGCTTTCCGTGCAACATTATGATGTTCTCATATTTTTAGGAAATTATTGTCGGGGGTTTATGCTTTGCGGATCAACCTTGTCGATAAACTGAAGAATAATATTTATTCGGCAACATGCTTATACCAACGGCCGACTCCCCTTTGTAACTATTGTTACAGGTTTCAATTTTCACTGCTTCATCTTTGCGCCAGATATTTACTATTGATCATGGAGGTAGTAGGATTTTTTTTGGCAGCATTGATTGGTATCTCACTGGGAATAACTGGCGGCGGCGGATCAATATTGGCAGTGCCGATCCTTGTTTACGTCTTAGGAATAAGCCCTATCCTGGCTACGTCTTACTCTTTGTTTATTGTAGGTTCCACTGCATTGATCGGGGCTGCCAACAATTATCGCAAAGGTTTAGTGAGTATTAAAACCGCCATGCTTTTTGGCATGTCATCGATTACAACAGTCTTCCTGACCAGGAAGTATTTAGTACCCGCAATCCCTGAAGAAATCTTCTCTGTTGGAACTTTTAAAGTGACTAAAGAAGTCGCCACAATGTTATTACTTGCCATACTGATGGTGATGGCGTCGATCGCCATGATCAATAATCAAACAGAGATAAAACCACTAAAAAGTAAAGATGAAAAATCGGGCAGCAATTTGCCAAAGCTGCTATTATACGGCGTCGCAATTGGACTGGTTACCGGCTTGCTTGGAGCCGGCGGTGGATTTTTATTGATCCCTGCTTTGGTGTTGTTGCTGGATATGCCGATGAAAGAAGCGGTGGGCACATCACTCCTTATCATCGCCCTTAATTCATTGATAGGGTTCACAGGCGACCTGGGTCATTACATCATCGACTGGAAGTTTTTAATCACCATTACCATGATCGCTGTTGCCGGCATATTTGTCGGTGGATATTTTGCAAAGAAAATTGAAGGCCCAAAATTAAAAAAGGCCTTCGGCTGGTTTGTGCTATTGACGGGTATCTATATTGTCATAAGAGAGTTATTTTTTAATAGAGGAGGATAATTATGAAAGATGAAAAAAGAGGTGAATGTTGTGTTGTAAAATGCGACTTTGCTTCTGACGAAACGTTTTGTAATGATCATTATAGTGCGAATTACCCCGGTTGGGATTTAGGCGAAGTGTCTCCACCATTGAAGGCATATGTAGATTGATTAAAAGATAAAAAAAATCGGATATCAATATTAATTAATTAGTCGGCGTCAAGGATCGGCTACTGCAAGGGACGACACGTCAAGATGAGGGGTCAAGGCTCGTCTCCTGCAAGGGACGATACCTTACGATGGAAGATTT
>JBBQSI010000459.1:0-3156 GCA_038213975.1 Chitinophagales bacterium | reverse complement strand
ATGGTATTAGGATCGTAAAGGTCTGCGAGGCTGGCATTAGGAAATTGTGTGCGGGCATCTAAAACCTGCTGTGCTGCAGCTTCCACCGTTTCTATTTGTTTGGGAGTTGGGTTTTCGGGCCAGGGGAAATTGTTGTAGACAATGTCTTTTGAATAACGAAAATCACTTTTTATTCGACCGCATGTATATTTTACCCAAGACATATGAAGCAAAGATGTTAGAACACCAAAATGGAAATAAGTTGCTTTAGGGATAGAATTACAACTATCAGCGACAATTCTATCTTTACCAAAAAAACCAAAAGGAATATAATTTCTATTCTCGGATGAATGCCGCGGCACTAAAATATAATCTGAAACTGGCTGAGTTACTTGCCGAAACAATGTGTGATGGGGGTAATTTCTTGTAGAAGATGCAACACTCTCGGATCTAAATTTCTTTACAGCCTCAATTCTTTTTATAATTGCCGGTAAATTCCTTAATTCATTAGGATCTGCATCAACAAGCCACAAGCACCATCTTTTTTCATTATTTAAAAATTCTCTTGCACTTAAAAAAGGTTTTACAAACTTTTTCGCATTAGGTTCTTTATTTAAAAAATCAATTTTTTCTAAATCAGTAAAAAGAAAATGTCCGCCATCAGTTGGCTTACTTCCATACATCATTCCGGGAACGTTATTTAAAGGTTTCGAACGATTTAGAATGAATATCTCTTTAGCATCAACTAGATAGGGACTAATATTTTTTGCAAAGGTTTCGTAAGGTTCACTTTTGACCGTTTCATATTCGAATAACCTTTTTTCCGTGATATCAAAATTTGAAAACCCAATAATCACGCAGTAGACAGAAGCAACTCCTTTTGCTTCGTTATTCCATTTAAATGTGGTATGAGCAAAATGAATTTTAATGTGATATTTTTTCATAAGCAACGACCATAATATTCCAACTTGCTCACCCTGTGTAATCGAATTTGTCGAAACAAATCCTACTTTGATACTTTGCGAAGGATTATGGCTTGATAAATATTCGGAAGCTTTATAATACCATGCAGAAACATAGTCCATAACACCTGCAGCTTGAATATCGTGAAGTATAAAATGAAGATCATCTTTCTGCTCTTTTGTTTGCAAATGATGTCCAATAAACGGCGGGTTCCCCAAAATAAAATCATACTTCGCCTCACCCTTCTCCCAGGGCATCGGGTCAATCAGGCTTTGCCAGTCGGTGCGTAATGCATTGCCATGTACAATGGTGGCGCTTTTGCGCAGGGGCAGCCGCACATAATAGTTTCCAAAAGTGTTGCTCACCTGTTGGTTCATTTGATGGTCTATGAGCCACATGGCTACCTGCGCTATCTGCGCCGGAAACTCTTCGTATTCTATGCCGTAGAACCTGTCCACATCGCATTGCACCAGGGCGCTAATGTCCATCTGTGCTTCACGGGTTACTTCTTCCCGGTAGCCTTCCAGTTTCAATCGTTGTTTTATAATTTCTATCTCCAGCAGGCGCAGCTCCCTGTAGGCAATAATGAGGAAGTTGCCACAGCCACATGCGGGATCTAAAAAACGAAGGCTGCTAATTTTATCGTGAAAGGTTTTTAGTTTCCCTTTGCTTGTTTTTATGCGGCCAAACTCTGCCGTTAGTTCGTCTAAGAAGAGTGGCTTTATCAGTTTTAAAATATTCTTTTCGCTGGTGTAATGCGCCCCAAGGTTGCGGCGGGCCTTGGCATCCATCACACTCTGAAACAGGGAGCCAAAGATGGCGGGTGAAATCTTACCCCAGTCCAGCAGGCAGCAGTCCAGCAATATTCTGCGCATCTTGCTATCGAAGGCGGCCATGGGCAGGCGTTCTTCAAACAGCTTTCCGTTGATGTAAGGGAAGGCTGCCAGGTTTTCTTCCATATTCCGCAGCCGCTTATCTGGTGCGGTGTTCAGCACTTCAAACAACTGCATCATGTGAGGCGCAAGGTCGCTGCCGTCTTCTTTTGTGTGCTCATCAAGGTAATCGTACAAAATTCCTTTTTCCCAGATATTGGTATCATCTGCAAAAAGCAAAAACACCAGCCGCACGAGGTAGAGTTCCAGTGCATGGCCTTCGTAGCCGATGTCTTTTAATTTATCATGCAACTGGCCCATGAGTTCGGCAGCTTCTATGTTTACGGGGTCTTGTTCTTTGTAAGTGCGTTTTTGGTAACCGGCAATAAAACCAAACAGGTGTACATGATCCTGCAATGCGGTGAGGGGAAACTGGTGCTGCGTGTCTTCTTCCAGGTCGTACAAATTGAAGCGTTCAAAATCGCTGACGAGGATATAGCGGGGCAGCTCTTTTTCTGTAAGTCCGGGAAAATAATCTTTCGCCTGACGGTATGCTTTTTCCAGGTCTTTACCGCGGCTTTTATGTTCAATGAGGATAACGCCTTTCCAAAGGAGGTCAATAAAACCGGCCCCTCCCGACCTCCCCCGTGTGGAGGAGACAAGCTCCGAGACTTTATGCTCAAAAGTTGCCACTCTGCGGCGGCTGATGCCAAAGACATTGAAGAAATCGTCCCAGAAACTTTTGGCTTCGGCATCTTCGCTTACTTCATCTTTCCATTCCTGTGTAAAGGCAAGGGCTCGGCTTTTAATTTCATTCCAGCTTAAGGGCATAAGTAGATGTTGATTTTTACAGACCGCTGCATCGATAATATTTATAGTGTTTCATCGTTTTAGGGCCCGTTGCCAAATGTATATATTTTATTTGAAGAATTGGAGGGGATGAGGAGTAACAGGAATCTACAACTTGAATAAAATTATGATCCATCATTAATTGCAAGGGCCGCAAGATAGTACCTACGCTCATTTGGCTATTAGAAAGAGGTGAAGTTTGTAATATGCCGCTGGCCAGAGGCACAAGCAGCGGCAGTTCTTTCCGACGGCGGCAAAAGAGGGTGCGATATAGTGATTGTAAGGCCAGGTCCGGGAAGCCTTCCTCAGCAGAACTATGAGAGACTTACTATTATTTTGAAAAAACAAATTGTTCTCTTTGTACCGAAGCAGCCTTGCAGACTTTATTAAACTCTTTTATTGAATTAAACTTTAATTGCTCCAGAATTTTGTATTCATAAAATACTTTGAAAGTATCACTTCTAAAAACCCAGGGTTCTACCGTAATTACGTT
>JBBQSI010000458.1:0-3168 GCA_038213975.1 Chitinophagales bacterium | reverse complement strand
CTTCCTTTGCAATTTCCGTATCTAACTGCAATTTTTTGTCTGACTCTGCATCCCGCTGGGCTGTCAGGTTTTGATACGTAAGGTTAAATCCTTCCAAAGCGGCTTTGGCGAGCTCAACTGCAATCTCTTTGTAGGAGGCTTTCAGTTCGAAATATTTTTCAGCCTTTTTTGCCTGGGATTCCAGTGTCTTCAACTGGTTATTGATTTCAAAGAGCAGGTCTTCAATCCGTGCGATATCCTGCGCCGTGGCTTCCAGTTTAAGCGTTGCTTCGCGTTTCCTGGTTTTATATATTGAAATGCCGGCTGCCTGTTCCAGCATTTTCCGCCGGCTGTAGTCTTTATCTTTAATAATATCGTCCACCATCCCTAATTCAATGATGGCATAACTATCGTTGCTGACACCAGTATCTATGAAAAGATTATGAATATCCTTCAGACGGCAACTCACATTATTCAGGCGGTATTCACTTTCGCCATTCTTATAATACTTACGGGTAATCGTGACCGTATTGAACTCCGTCGGCAAGAGATTCCTGGTATTGTCAAACGTAAGGCTTACTTCTGCCAGGCCGCTGGCGCTGCGGGATTTTGAGCCATTAAACACAAGACTTTGTAAATTTTCGCTGCGGAGCTGGCTAATCTTTTGCTCGCCAATCACCCAGCGAATGCTGTCGACAATGTTGCTTTTACCACATCCATTTGGCCCAATCACACCGGTTATCCCCTCGTCAAAATTCAGCGTAGTCTTGTCAGGGAAACTTTTAAATCCTTTTATTTCGAGGCTTTTTAATCGCAATTTTCCGGTTTTTAAAGGGTTCACCTGCCCTCTTCAAGGCATGATGGCAAATATATCTTTTCTGCCAAGGGTGAGGGCAAATGTGGATTGTGGTGGTGTTCATTTTATACACAGGTTAGTCACACACAATTGAAAACTTAAATTTTTACGAGAAAGAATCAACCTGGATGTCTGCTATATCGGAATACGTTTATCCTAAATTTATTGCCGGGAAAAAATAGATGCCGTACACTAAATACCCAAAACACCTAAAAGTTTACGCTATGAAGTGGCCCATTTTCGTAATAGCGGTGATCTGCATAATGCCAGTGCAGGCCCAGGAGGCCCAAAATCGCCTTCTTTATAATAATCACGTGCGACTCGTAGCGGATAATGGAAAGAGAATAAGAAAGTATGCACTTACGCAGCCTTTGAAAATAGAATATTACGGTGCGAATGGAATCACCAGGGCAAAAGGAAAACTTTTTTTCTACAACCCGGACGAAATCAGGTTATTGCCATATGGGAAGAAAGAAATCGTCTCTATCAAAATAGATTCGATCACCAGTATTCAAAGATGGAACCGGCCGGGTAAAATTGGAATAGCCATTCTTGCCGGCACGGGGCTCGCCGCCTTAGGTCTGGCTTACCTCACGATGCCATCCAACGGACAATTTTTTCAGGATGGTGATATTGTCAACTTTCTACTCATCTTG
The DNA here is from genome assembly GCA_038213975.1 of Chitinophagales bacterium. Lineage (GTDB taxonomy): Bacteria > Bacteroidota > Bacteroidia > Chitinophagales > Chitinophagaceae > Ginsengibacter. Next base: position 1,677 of record JBBQSI010000458.1, on the reverse strand, counting down.
TATGCCGCCTTTGACGCATATTATATTGCTGCCGCACTGCCAACTGTATTTTTGAGTGAGGCATTCAGCAAAAGATCTGCAGACCAGGGGTATCAGTTTTATATAGAAGAAAAGAGTAAGCGATAAACCGTGAAATCCCATAATATTTGAATCACTTTCCGCTATCAATTAGTGGCTTCCGTATTACACGAGATTTGGAGTAGCTTTGCAAAAATTTACACAATGAAAAAGTTTTTAGTACCTGTCGACTTTTCCGACACATCCATCAACGCTGCCCGCTATGCTGTGGCATTGACCGGGGAACTACCCGAAGCCCAGATAATTCTGTATAATGTTTTCAGTAAGATCATGTTTTCGTCTTTGACTGATAAAGATGAAAACTCAAGAAAATCAATCACTGAACAGGAATTGGAAGATCTGCGGAACGACCTCGCCGCCCCCGAAAATATTTCAGTATTGATAGAGTCGGAAGAAGGTTCCCTAATTGACAATATCGAAAAATACGTCATGGGAAACCATATTGACATGATCATCATGGGCATCACCGGAAGTTCCCGCATAAAGCAGGTGTTTATGGGGACAAACACGCTTAATGTGATTCGACACGTAAACGTGCCCGTTATGATCATTCCCCCGGACGCCAAGTACCGTGGTTTAAAAGAAGTGGTTTTCACCTCTGACTTCAAAGATGTCGCACGTACTACACCGTTTTCCTCGTTGAAAGATTTGCTGGATACTTTTAAGCCTAAGCTACAGGTGCTGAATGTGGACAGCGAACATTACATTGAATTAACGGACGAATTCAAAATTGAACGTGAGTCAATGGAAGAAAAGTTAGGAAAATATGATCCTGAGTTTTCTTTCCTGAGGGCTTATGATTTTCTTGAAGGGATTAACCGGTTTGTAGAAGCAAAAAATATAGATGCGATAGTGACCGTGCCCCGCAAACACGGTTTTTTGAGCCAACTGTTCCAGACGAGCCATACAAAGAAATTGGCCTACCATAGCCATGTGCCGACGATTGCCATTCATTAATCGCTTCGGTCAAAAGCAGTCTGCGGAGGTCCCTGGATTTTCGTGAAAATATTTGCTCGCAGCGACTGGAAAACATAACTTTCCGCGAACCTTTGACTGCTATAGAATAGTTATATGAAGAATGTAAAGCTGATAGAGGTACCCAGCGAAATAGGCGCAGGTACGCGCGGGGCCAGCCTCGGCGTAGATGCTATTAAGATTGCAGCGCTTGATTTCATGAGCAACTTTTTTGTTCATTTTCCTTCAGAAAAAATCGAGACAGAGAATCACTTACTATTTGAACCCATTCAGTCCCCTTATGCCAAGCGGATTACCGGGGTATTGACGATGTACGAGCGGGTCGCGAAGGCGGTAAAGGAAAGCATAAATGGCAATTTTTTCCCGGTAGTGCTTAGTGGTGACCACAGCGTTGCCGGCGGCACAATCGCCGGAATAAAAATGGCCAAGCCAAAATGTAAACTCGGGGTGATTTGGATTGATGCGCATGCTGATTTGCATACTCCTTATACAACGCCCTCCGGGAATATGCATGGTATGCCCCTTACCGCTTCCATGGCGGAGGACAACGCAGAAAACATGGTGCACGAGCCTGATGAGAAAACTAAAAAATACTGGGAACAGCTTAAGCAATTTGGTAAAATA
>JBBQSI010000457.1:0-3199 GCA_038213975.1 Chitinophagales bacterium | reverse complement strand
GACTGTAAAGACAAACAACTCATCACGCCAACAGAATGTCAACCTGTTGATGCTGATGGCGTAGGTAAGTGCCCTGATCCTGAATGCTGCAAGAATATGGTACCCGTATTAGCCTGCCAGATCGGTGATCTTCCAAGCCTTTCATTCAGAGGTAGTTCGGGCACGCTGAACAGTGATGCCATGGCGATGCTTGCAACTGTAGCAGCTAAGTTGAAAAACAATGCAGATTGCGGAATCACTGTTACAGGATATCCAACTACCTCAAAATCAGCACAGGCACTTTGCAACAGAAGAATTGAAGCAATCAAAAACTACCTTACCGAAAAGGAAGGCATCAGCGCCGACCGGATCTCTACATTTTGCGAAATGGGTGGTGGCGATGCAAATACTGTTGACATCAGAGCCCGTCAATAATAAAATTTTATAGATTACTCAAAACCCTCTTTTTCCCGGGAGGGTTTTTGTTTAGGAAAAAAATAACTGTGGGTGTCCTTGTTTGCATGACAGTTATAGCGAATTTGCTTAAAATGGAGTAATTTCGCATCTCTTTATGAAAATCCTTCTTTCAGTATTGGTAATGGGTCTGCTGTTTTTTTCCTGCAGCAATCAATTCAATAAAGTGTTGAAAAGCACTGACTATGAATACAAATTGAAGAAGGCGGATGAATATTTTGCCAAGAAAAAATATAATTACGCCAGCCAGCTTTACCTTGAATTGTTTTCAGTTTTTAAGGGTACTGACAAGTTTGAAGACCTTTATTACAAATACGCTTATTGTTCTTACTATCAGAAAAATTACGCTGACGCTGAAAATCTTTTCAAAGGATTCCTGGAGGTCTTTCCCAACAGCACTCGTGCAGAAGAAATGGCTTATATGCATGCCTACACCTATTCCCTGCAATCACCAAAGCCTGAGCTTGAACAGACTAATACTGTAAAGGCTATTGGAATGATGCAGAGCTTTATACAGACATATCCGAATTCTCCGCGAATACAGGAAGCGCAAAATATCGTAGACCAGGGCCGCCGTAAGCTTGAAGAGAAAGATTTTAAAACGGCAAAGCTCTACTATGATTTACAACAATACCGGGCTGCCGGTCTTTCTTTTACCGACCTGATCAACACCTACCCGGATTCGGAGAAAGGAGAAGAATACATGTTGATGGCAGTAAAATCTTACTACCAGTTTGCCAGGCTAAGCTATGCTGACAAACAACAGGAACGCTACGAAAAAGTGTCAACAGAGTATTTCGACTTCGCAGACAGATATCCGGAAAGCAAACTGTTACAAGAAGCACAGTATTATAGAAATTTAAGTGTCGATAATATTAAACAAATACAGAATGAGCAAACTAAGACGCCAGCAGAGCGCTAATACAAGCAACGTCGTTGAAACTAAAAATCTAACTGACGTTAAGGCAAAAACAGGAAACCTGTACGAGTCGATTGCCGTAATTGCGAAAAGGGCAAATCAAATAAATATCTCCATAAAGGAAGAATTGCATAATAAGCTTGAAGAATTTGCCAGCCATACCGATAGCCTGGAAGAAATTCATGAGAATAAAGAGCAAATAGAAATCTCAAAAGCTTACGAACGCATGCCTAATCCAGCTTTGCTTGCCTCAACCGAGTTCATGGAAGACAAAGTTTATTATCGCAAGAATGAAGAGGACTCACTCTTCGAATAGCAGGCAAAATTTTAGCAAGGATTTAGTGCAGTTTTAAGCGCAATCGAATATTTTTATTGGCGGTGATCACCGCCATTTTTTTTACAGTTACTTATTTGTTACCAGCGGAAGCTGACCATGCTTGAAGGAAAAAAAATATTATTGGGTGTTACAGGAAGCATAGCTGCCTATAAATCGGTGGTACTACTCCGCTTATTAAAAAAAGAGGGAGCAGAAGTGAAAGTGCTAATGACTCCCGGTGCAACAGAATTTATTGCCCCACTCACTTTTTCCACCCTGTCAAAGGGTCCTGTATTAACCGGTATTATTGATGACAACAACTGGAATAATCATGTAGAGCTCGGACGGTGGGCAGATGTGATGATCATAGCACCTGCCACTTGCAACACCCTTGCAAAAATGGCGACTGGTATTTGTGATAATCTACTGCTGGCGGTCTATTTATCCGCGAAATGTCCCATCATTATTTCGCCAGCTATGGATGAAGATATGTGGTTGCATCCGGCTACCAAATCGAATGTTGCCTGGTTAAAACAATTCGGTCACCAGGTTTTGCAAGTCACCCATGGCGAACTGGCAAGTGGGCTTATTGGGGAAGGACGTATGGCCGAGCCGGAAGATATTTTGAAATTTGTCATCGATCGTAAAAATGCATCGGGGAGGCTGCAGGGGAAAAAGGCACTGGTAACGGCAGGCCCGACATACGAACACCTGGATCCAGTAAGGTTCATTGGCAATCATTCCAGTGGAAAAATGGGGATCGCCATTGCAAACGCTCTCCAAAGAGAAGGAGCGTTGGTGACACTAATCACTGGCCCAATGTATGAACCGGTAAATGAAAGTTTCACCCGTCACAACATCATCTCCGCTGAGGAGATGCTGAATAAAACAAAAGAGCTGCTGACTGACAATGATATTATCGTAATGGCTGCAGCTGTTGCAGATTATAGGCCGGCAACGCTTGCTGCTGAAAAAATAAAAAAGCGGGATGATAAGTTTTCTTTTGATTTGGTAAAAACCACTGACATTCTGCAATATATAGGAGATACCAAACGTAATGACCAGGTAGTCGTCGGTTTTGCGTTGGAAACAACAAACGGGAAGGAAAATGCCTTGAGCAAGTTGGAGAAAAAAAAAGCGGATATGATCGTGCTGAATGAATTAGCAGAAGGTGTAGGTTTTGGAGCCGACAGTAACCAGGTGACGATATTTGAAAAAGGTGGCAAAGAGATTTCTTTTCAGAAAAAAAGAAAAGACCAGGTAGCTGTGGATATCGTGAACGAAATAATCAAATACAGAAATGAAAATAATATTCTTTAGTGTTTTATTTTTTTTGGTTTCTGTCGTATCGTTTGGCCAGGAACTGAATGGGCGGATTTCGGTTGTGACCAGCCGGGTGGATAACAGCGTAAACAAAAAGGCATTTCAAACGCTGCAAACTGCACTCACAAACTTTATCAATAACAGGAAATGGACGGCTGACCAATTTGGTCCCAAAGAAAAAATAGAAT
>JBBQSI010000456.1:0-3212 GCA_038213975.1 Chitinophagales bacterium | reverse complement strand
AATGATACTGGTGCTTAATTCTTTGAAATTGAAAAATGTCGAAGTAAATGGCCGCGGCTTTTCGAGCATGGTGTCCTTTTCCATGGGTTCGTTTTCATAAACGATAGAACAGGTGGGCCCCATGATCAGTTCTAAAAAAATAATATGTACCGGCGAAAATATATTTGGGTAAACCCAGCCTAAAGCCAAAGGGATAAACACCGTCAATACGATTGGGATATGTATGGATATGATATACTGAATAGCCTTTTTAAGGTTAGCATAGATCCTTCTGCCCATTGCTACGGCATCCACCAATTTTGACAGGTCGTCCTCACGTAAGATCAGAGAAGCGGCCTGTTTGGCGATCTCGGTACCCTTTTTGCCCATTGCGATACCGATGTGGGCGGCTTTTAATGCCGGCCCGTCATTTACACCATCGCCGATCATGGCCACAATCTGATGGTTGGATTTTAACGCGTTGATTATTTTTAACTTAGCTTCCGGGAACATCCGTGTAAACACGTTCGTACGTGCTACCTTTTCCTTTAAATCACTTTCCTCTATCGCCATAAGTTCATCGCCGGTTAAACTTTGTTCGTAACCCCTGAACCCGATTTGCCTGGCGATCGACATAGTAGTGGCGGCATTGTCGCCGGTGATGATCTTTACGGCAATGCCAGCCGCATAAAACTCCTTCAATATCCTAGAGATATTTTTCTTTGGCGGGTCGTAAAAGGCGACGATCCCTTTAAACGAAAAACTAAAATCCTGTTGCTTAACCGGGAAATTATTACCTGTAAAATGTGCTTCGCCTACACCTAAAAGCCTGTATCCATCCGCCGCTAATTTTTTTATGGCATTATCCACCTGTTTTTTATCATTTTCAGAAAGGTTTGATACGGCCATTAATGCTTCGGGCGCACCTTTTGCAGTTACCAGGCGTTGCGCGGCCGCATTCTCAAATAAATGGGTCATCATAGGCGGCTTTCCGCCGATGGGATATTCATGAATCATGTGGTATAAAGGCCTTTCATCCGCCTCAAATTCCGCAGCGTAAGACGTATGCAGCGCTACTTCCATCGGGTCGAAAGGGATGGGCTCACTCGCCCACATGGCCATCCTGATCAGTTCCTTTTCTTCCTGGCCCAATGCTGCATCCGCATTAGAAATCTTTTGCGATGCCAGGACGAACAATTTTGCCAGGCTCATTTTATTTTCGGTTATTGTCCCGGTTTTATCGGTACAGATCACCGTGGCACCGCCCAGGGTTTCCACCGTTTTCATTTGCTTCACCACTATACCCATCTTCATTAAACGCCATGCGCCGAGGGCCATGAAGGTTGTAAAGGCCACCGGAATTTCTTCTGGTAAAATACTCATGGCTAACGTGAGCGCCTTCAACAAGCTATCGAGCAAATGATAAGAGCGGAAATAATTAATGGCCCATACAATGATGAAAACTATGAAGCCCGCTATCGCCATCTTTTTTACAAAACTGTTGATCTGTTTTTCCAACGGTGTTTTTTCTTCAAGAATGCTTTGCAGGCTTTTACCGATCTTACCAAGTTTGGTTTCGTTGCCAATAGCCGTGATGGTGGCAATAGCCAAACCGCTGCCGACTGTTGTGCCGCGATAGATTACATTATCAGCAGACCCTTTGTCTTTATAAACGGTCAAAGATTCGCCAGTGAGGATAGATTCATTTACCGAAAAATCATTGGAGTGAATAATAATGCCATCGGCAGCGATGGAACTGCCTTCTTCCACCATCAGGCTATCACCCATTACCAGCTCATCGCTTTTTACATTTACCACTTTGCCATCGCGAATGACGGTGGTAAGAAGGCTGGTAAAGTCTTTCAGCTTTTCCAATGCCTTTCGGCTTCTTGAATCCTGGTACAGCGAAATGGCCGACACCAGCACAACAGCGGAGGATAAAAAAATTCCATCGCCAACATCGCCGGTGATAAAATAAATGGCTGATGCCGCTAAAAGAAGAATCACCATCGGCTCTTTGGCCAAAGATTTTACAGCGTTGATAAAGCCATTTTCTTTTTTGAAAACGAGTTCATTTCTTCCGTATTTATTTCTTGACTGCAGCACTTCTTCACTGGTGAGGCCGTGTATGTTGAAGTTATTTGCAGACATATTTTAAATGTAGAATGAAGAGAAAGGCTGCTACCTGATTTTTTTGAGGTGTAAAGCTGAGTGCTGCATGATTTGTATAAATTACTTTGCATGAGGCACGCAGGAAGTGAATTATTACAGTGCAAAGTTCAAAAACCTGGATTTGCTCTTATTACATAGTTCGTTGAATATGTTACATGATTTACTTATTAGGTATTCAATCATTTACCAAATACGGCTTAAGAAAATGAAGTTTTATAGTCTAAAATAAGAACTATGTATAAAGCAATGCTTGCATACATACCTAAATTTCACTCACCGATTAAAATTTGCGGGCGCTATAGATGGCAACTTCCATTCTTATAATTATTTTTAGCCTGTACTTGCTTACACTTTTGACATACTTTTTTTACTACAATTTTCAAGTTTATCATTAATTTCTTGTAGCAGTTTGAATTGCTTTTCCTGAGTTTCAAAAAGCATCCTGATTTGATCTTCGAGCAGCAAATCCATTTTTTGTTGCAGGCTGCGGATTTGCATTTCTGCTTTAAGATTTATCAAATAATCGTTTTCACTCCTCATCCTGTCTTTTTCTTCTTGCCGGTTCTGACTCATCATAATTATAGGAGCCTGCAAGGCAGCGATTGAGGAAAGTAATAAGTTTAATAAAATGAAGGGATGTAAGGATCAAACTTATAATGCCCGACTGCAATAATGTTGAATATAATCCAGAGTGCCAGTATAATACCAAAGGAAATGATGAAACGCCAGCTGCCTCCAAACCGTGCGACCTTGTCAGAAATTTTTTGTCCTTTTGTTAATGTCTCAATCGGTGGATTCAGCAGATTATAAACAATGAGTTCCTCTGCAATGATAGTGTCTTTAACTATTTTGTGCAGCTTATCAAGATGCTTATTCTCATCCGTAAATAGTTGGTCAATTTCCTTATTTTTCATAGACTTCTTTTACGTTGCAGTGAGTATTTATAAAAGGATTGCAAAAAAAATATCCGTATTACGCATATTTAATGACTATCCGCAATTAGGTGCAAGGCTTATACCATGAGCTTGATACAGCAGCTACGATTAGCCTGTCAAATAATT
>JBBQSI010000455.1:0-3228 GCA_038213975.1 Chitinophagales bacterium | reverse complement strand
CTGCCCGCTGAGATACGCCGGCTTATCGTCGATCATGATTGTAACGCCTTGTTTTCCTTTCAGACTGATGTTACCATCTTTATCCACTGTTACCCCGGGTGCTTTCTCTAAAACCTCCAGGGCTGTTGTGCCTGCATTGGTTACCGAAGCATCTACATTCAAAACAGTACGGTCAATTTTTCTTTCTATCAGAGGCCTCTTTACCACATTTGCAATAGTTACAGCCTGCAATACTTTGGCTTCTTCCTTTAATTTAAGAATTCCAACACTTTTATTTTCTCCGGCCTTCAGTTCCATCTTTTTGCTTAATATCTCGAGATGACCGATAGACGTAGCTTTCACCACATATTTTCCTTCGGCAATATTCTGAAAGACAAAATTGCCTTGTTTGTCTGTCAACTCTGTTTTCACAAGGACAGTGTCGTCTGCCGTCCAAAGCGTAATGGTTGCAGCGTCGATGATTTTTTGATTACCCTCATCGGTCACACTCCCGGAAATTGTTCCGGATTTATCCTGGGCGAATAAGAAGCTGGAAAAAAGTACTGATATAAATAGCAGTAAAAACGTCTTGGTCATGGTCGAAAGATTTTGTTACTATGTTTAGAATATTACAGAACAAAACTAAGTACTGTGCTTTGCATAGTACATTTTAATACATGGAAGGCTTGAAAAAAGTATGAGCGGCAGGGCATCGGCCTTAAAACGTGGGAAGAAAAAAATAGTTACCCGATCGGCTAACTTGCTTTATTGGTATGGCGCCTGCTGAAGAAAACCAGGCCGGTAGTTCCCGCAATAACGAGCATCAGCGAGATCAATTCTGCCTGGGTGGGGTGAAGACCGAAGATGTCATAGGTAGCATTTACCCGTATGGTTTCCACGATAAACCGCTCCACGCCATTTAAAATAAGATAAAGTGAAAACATAATGCCCGGCACCCTGATTTTCCTGCGGCTAAGCCACATTACCAGGAAGAGCAGTGAACATATCACAGTTTCGTAAAACGGGGTTGGAAAAACCGGCTGTGGCAATGCACGGCAGTACCTTCCATTACAATCGGGCATTAGTATGCCATCCTCGTTTACATTGTTTGGGTAGGTATATGCAAAAAGCCAGTTAGGTAAAAAAGAGGGGCCTGCAAAAGACCTGTGCGGCACTTCGTTGAGCGTAGCGGCGTGTCGATCCGTTACATTTTGTCTTGCTCCGGAAGCATCAGTAACATTGCCCGAGAGATAATAAGTGGATTCTTCCGTCAGTTTTTCTTTAAACTGTTGGGGTGTCGCCTTCACGACATGCCCGGGAAAATCACTTATGTAGGCGCTATTATAAATTCCCCAGTCGCCGTCTCCAGCCACCTGGCAACCTATTCGGCCAACTGCATAAGCGATCATCATCGCAGGAGCAATAGCGTCGGTGAGATGCAGGAGATTAATCTCTTTTTTCCAGGCATAAATACAAATGGCAACGCCTGCACAAATGAGTCCTCCATAAAACGTGAGCCCGCTTGGGCTAAGAAGATTACCGATAGGATTTTGAATAAACCGATCCCAGTTTTCCAGGTTATCGAATAGCTTGGCACCGAGGATGCCGAAGACCAGGGCGAAGATTACGATATCACCTACCCTATCGTGCGGCCAAATACGTACAGACCGTTTTTCTGGCTTAGGCAGTTTTTGACTATGTTTTTCGCGATATTTAAGAAATACCAGTATACCCGCGACTATAATACCACCCCATAAATTTCCTTCACTGGAAAAAATATACTCCTGCAAATCCACACCCTCTGTTCGGCTCGCCAGGAATACGCCGAGTATTTTATAGCCGAATAAAAATCCGATAAATCCATTAATAAAAAGATCAAAGAGAGATGCCGGCTTACCCACTATAATTGTCTCTTCCCGATACCGGAGCAGGCCCTGTTTTTCCTTTCTCCGTAGCTCCAGTGTAAAAAAATAGGCACCGGCAACAAAAGCCAGGGCAACAAAAATTCCGAAAGTGTAAAAAATCTTGAGGGCATTTACCTTCACGCCAAACCAGTCTTCAAGCGCGTAGTAAAGATTGGGATACATAATTTGGTTTTTGTGGGCAATGAAGGTGCTCTCCGGCGGGCGACAGGATATTAGAAAACCCGGTAAGGTTTACAAGACTACCGGGTTATAAGAAACTAGCAGTGTTCTTCGAAGGCGGCCATTAGGTTATTTGCTATCAATGTAGCCGGCCGGCCTTCAATATGATGACGCTCAATAAAATGAACAAGATTGCCATCTTTGAACAAGGCAATGGATGGTGAAGATGGTGGATACGGTAGCAAATGTTCTCTTGCTGTATCAACTGCGTCCATATCAAAACCGGCAAAAACAGTAGCCAGGTGATCTGGCTTTTTTTCAGTGTTTGCTACTGCCATCACTACGCCTGGGCGGGCACTTCCTGCGGAACAGCCGCACACAGAATTGATAACGAGTAGCGTCGTGCCGTCTTTCTCCAACAGCTTATCTACTTCTACCCCATTCACAAGATCTTGAAATCCATGATTGGTCAGTTCCCGTTTCATTGGTAATACTATTTGTTCTGGATACATTTTTCAAATTTTAGATTGCAAATTTAGTTCAAACTCACTTATAAAAACAAAGGGGTTGTCATCCGCTCCGGAAGTTATGGCAGGCATTTTTCTGGCCCATTGTCAAAATGGCCTACAATCGTGGTCATTTCTGAAGTAAAGCGATTTTTTAGCAGAAAAAACAGGATGGAACCGAATTTGATAATTACAACAAAATTCAAAAACAAAAAAATTAATAGAATATGACTTACGTAAAATTTAATCACCCGGCTAACAGAAGCATCAATAATTTCCTTGATAGCTTCATCAATGAATTCCCTGTCGCTACAGGAAACTTTTCACCTGCTGTGAACATCAACGAACATAATGATGCTTACGACGTTTCATTTATGGCTCCGGGCAGGAAAAAGGAAGATTTTAAAATCACGGTTGACAAGAACATCCTGACGGTTTCTTATGATAAAAAAGAAGAAACTGCCGATGAAGATATCAAGAAAATTAAAAGAGAGTTTTCTCTTGAGTCTTTCCAAAGGTCATTCAGCCTCGATGAAAAAATTCAAGCTGATAACATAAAAGCTACTTATGAAAACGGTATTCTTAGAATTGCACTTCCTAAAAAGGAAGAATTAATTATTCAACCCAAAGAAATTGCAATTCAATAATCAGATTTAATT